>NZ_JAMYQZ010000006.1:0-131309 GCF_040321145.1 Mesorhizobium sp. M0514 | reverse complement strand
GGCCGAGGCCCGCGCCCTTCGTTTCGCAGGCTTCGAAATCAGTCCTTTTCGAAGATGCGTGCCTTGGCGACGACGCCAGCGATTGCGCCGCCGATCAGCGGCGCAACGATGAACAGCCAGAGCTGGCTGAGGGCTGCGCCGCCGGTAAACAGCGCCGGGCCGATCGAACGCGCCGGATTGAGCGAGGTGCCGGTCACCGGGATCATTGCGAAGTGCAGTCCGGCCAGCGTCAGGCCGATGACCAGGCCGGCGAACGCCGTCGAGTGCTTCTCGGCGGTGACGCCGAGGATGACGGTGACGAAGGTGAAGGTGCCGATCAGCTCCCACAGGAAGGCCGAACTCGTCCCCCATTTCGCCACGTCCCAGCCATTGGCGCCGAAACCGGTGGTGTGCCCGCCGGTCTGGCCGGAGACGATGATCCACAGCGCCAGCGAGGCCAGAATGGCGCCGATGATCTGCGCGATCCAGTAAGGAATGACATCCTTGGCCGGCAGCCGGCCGGCAAGGAAGACGCCGAGCGTGACGGCCGGGTTGAGATGTGCGCCTGAGATGGGACCCACCGCGTAAGCCGCCGCAATCAGGCCGATGCCGAACGCCAGGCCGATGGCTTCCTGGCCCAGCGGCAAGTCGGCGAGAAAGCCACCCGTCGCCACCGACGCCGTGCCGATAAACACCAATAGAAATGTCCCTAGAACTTCCGCAAGATACGTTTTCATTGCCCTCTCCTCGTATCGATCCGTCGGTCCGCTTTTCCGCGCCGCGAATCATGGCGCAAAGAGTATTCCCAACGCAAAAGCTTGGAAAGCTGAGCAATTGCGCCACAGATCGTGCTTACGGCGGCCAGTTACCAACATTAGAGACCTTGCATATATTTGAGATTGTTATCGCCGGCGGGCGGACATTTGCCGGCGGGGAAAATCGTCGGCCGCGAGCGGAAGGCCTCGTCGCCGCGAAATTCAAGCGGGGTTCAATCTCGACGCGAAACGCTCTAAGAGCAGGCCGAAAGATACTGTGCTCGATAGATGGAATGACGAATGCGACTGGGCGGACGGCTGGCGGCAGCCATTGAAGTGCTGGACGACATTGGCCGGCGCCACCGGCCGGTGGCCGATGCGCTGAAAGATTGGGGCCTGTCGCATCGCTTTGCGGGCGGCGGCGACCGCGCGGCGATCGGCAACATCGTCTACGACGCGCTGCGCCACAAACGTTCCGCCGGCTGGCTTTTGGGTGAAGACACGCCCCGCGCCATCGGCTTCGGCGCGCTGCTCATCGAATGGGGCCAGACGCCGCAATCGCTTAACGATGCGCTCCAGGGTGACAAGTTCGCGCCGCCGCTGCTCAGCGCCGCCGAGTTGCAGGCGCTGGCCGAGCGCCGGCCTGAAGACGCGCCGGAGGCGGTGCGGGCGGACATACCCGACTGGTGCGCGCCGCTCTTCGAACGATCCTTTGGCGCAGACTGGGTTGCGGAAGGGGCGGCTTTGGCGACCCGCCCGCCGCTCGACATCAGGGTCAATACGCTGCAGTCCGACCGCGCCAAAGTACTGGCGGAACTCGCCGAAACCGGCGCCAAGGCAGCCGCTATCGCGCCACAAGGCATTCGCATCCCGCCCATCGACGGCGACGGCAGGCACCCGAACGTACAGGCCGAGCCGGCCTTCCAGAAAGGCTGGTTCGAGGTCCAGGACGAAGGCTCGCAGATCGTTGCCGCCCTTGCCGGCGCGCAAGCCGGGATGCAGGTGCTCGATTTCTGCGCCGGCGCCGGCGGCAAGACGCTGGCGTTGTCGGCGGCGATGGCCAACAAAGGCCAAGTATTCGCCCATGATGCCGAAAAAGCGCGGCTGGCGCCGATCTTCGACCGCCTCCGCCGTTCGGAAAACCGCAACGTCCAGGTTGTCACCAAGCCGGCTGAGCTCAGCCCCCTCGCAGGCCACATGGACATCGTGCTGGCCGATGCGCCCTGCACCGGCAGCGGCACCTGGCGGCGCCGTCCAGACGCCAAATGGCGGCTGATGCAAAGACAGCTCGATGCCCGCAAGGGCGAGCAGTCGGCGATCCTCGATGCGGCGAAGGCCTATGTCAAACCGGGCGGCCTGCTGGTCTACATCACCTGTTCGGTGTTCGACGAGGAGAATGGCGAGCAGATCGCCGCCTTTCGCGAGCGCCACAAGGGCTTTGTCCCGGTCAATCATCGCGCGCTCTGGGATATCAGCTTCCCCGGTCACGCAGCGGCCGCCCGGATCGGCAAGACAAGCGACATCTCACTGTCGCCGGCGCTGAGCGGCACCGACGGGTTCTATTTCTGTGCGCTGCGTGGGGCGAACGATTGACAGCTGACATAGCGCCAGTTGCAGATGCGCGGCGTCGGCCGCCAGACGGGGTAGAATTCTTGCAAAGATATGTGTCGCTTCTACTTTTCCTCATTCTGGTGCTCGGCGGAGGCCTGCTGATCGGCTATGCGACGTTGCCGGGTGAATGGTATGCCTCGCTCGCCAAGCCGCCCTTCAACCCGCCCAACTGGGTCTTCGCGCCGGCCTGGACGCTCCTCTATGTGCTGATCGCCGTGGCCGGCTGGCGGACATGGGAGCGGGAACGAGCAGGCGCCGCGATGAAGATCTGGGCCCTCCAGCTTGTTCTGAACTTCGCGTGGTCGCCGACTTTCTTCGGCGCCAAACAGATGGGGCCGGCACTGGTAGTGATCCTGGCTCTTCTCGCCAGCATTGCGCTGTTCATAGCCACGGTGTGGAACCGCGACCGGGTTTCCGGTTGGCTGTTTGCGCCCTATGCCGCGTGGGTAGCCTTCGCCACCTTGCTCAACGCGTCGCTGCTCCTGTTGAACTGAGTGCTTTGCTGCAGTGCAGCAAAAGCATTTGCCTGATCTTGCGGCGTCTGCGATAAACTTTTGCAGATAATCAGGGCGATGGCCATGGCAGCAAAGATCGTACCCGCACCCGACTATGAGGACCGCGTCAGGGCGTCGTTCGCGCGCCAGCAGGCGATGGCGACCATCGGCGCCGAGCTGACGCTTGTGACGCCGGGCATCATCGAGATCGAAATGCCCTATTCCCAGGCACTGACCCAGCAGCACGGTTTCCTGCATGCCGGGGTGATTTCGACGGCGCTGGATTCGGCCTGCGGCTATGCCGCATTTTCGCTGATGCCGGAAAATTCCGGTGTGCTGACCATTGAGTTCAAGGTCAACCTCCTGGCGCCCGGCCGGGGCGAACGCTTCCTGTTCCGCGGCTCGGTGACCAAACCTGGCCGCACCATCATTGTCGCCGATGGCCAAGCGTACGCCTTTGCCGCCGATGGCGAGGCAAAGCTGATCGCGACCATGACCGGCACGATGATGACGGTGGTTGGCCGTGACGGGATAGCGGGATGATGGCCAGCGTTACGCGAATTGGCGGCAAGGACGTTCTTTTCGTCATGGCGGCGCAAGCGGAATACGGTCCGCATCTGCAGAAACTGTTCACGCCGCTGATGACGGGCGTCGGCCCGGTAGAGGCAGGTGTGCGGCTCGGCGCCGAACTGTCATGGCTGAAATCCGAGAAGGCGTTGCCCGATCTCGTCGTCTCGCTCGGCTCCGCCGGCAGCCGCCTGCTTGAACAGACGCAAATCTACCAGGCGGTCTCGGTCAGCTATCGCGACATCGACGCTTCGCCGCTGGGCTTCGAGAAAGGGGTTACGCCGTTTCTCGACCTGCCGGTGACAGTGCCGCTGCCGTTCAGGATACCGGGCATTAAAGAAGCCAGCATGTCGACCGGCGGCGCCGTCATCACCGGTGCCGCCTATGACGCCATCGCCGCCGACATGGTCGACATGGAAACCTTCGCCTGCCTGCGCGCCTGCCAGTTGTTCGATGTCCCGCTTATCGGCCTGCGCGGCATTTCAGACGGTGCAGCCGATCTGCGCCACGTTGGCGACTGGACCGAATATCTGCATGTCATCGACGAGAAGCTGGCGGATGCAGTCGTGCGCCTCGAACAGGCCATCGGCTCCGGCACGCTACACAAGGAGCAGCCTGGGCAAGAGCCGGCAGCGCTCTGAAAGTCGGGCTACGCACCCCATTGCGCCGACTCGTTTCTTTCTCTAAAGGCTCGCCATGACGACAGCCAATCATCCCGATACAGTCCTGGCCGACACCGTTCTCATCATCGATTTCGGCAGCCAGTTTACGCAGCTCATCGCCCGCCGCATCCGCGAGGCCGGCGTGTTTTCCGAGATCGTGCCGTTTCAATCGGCCGAAGCTGCCTTCAAGCGTATCAACCCAAAAGCCGTGATCCTGTCGGGCGGTCCCGCCTCGACATCAGACATCGGCAGCCCGCGCGCGCCGCAGATCGTCTTCGATGCCGGCGTGCCGGTGCTCGGTATCTGCTACGGCCAGATGGCCATGTGCGTGCAGATGGGCGGCGTCGCCGAAAGCTCGAACCATCGCGAATTCGGCCGTGCCTTCGTCGAGATCGAGAAGGACAGCCCGCTGTTCGAGGGCCTGTGGGCGCCAGGCCAGCGTCACCAGGTGTGGATGAGCCATGGCGACCGCGTCATCTCGCTGCCCAAGGGGTTCGAGGTCTTCGGCAAGTCGGAAGGCTCGCCCTTCGCCATTTTCGGCAATGTCACGCGCAAGATGTACGGCATCATGTTCCACCCGGAAGTTGTGCATACGCCGGATGGCGCCAGGCTGCTGAGAAACTTCGTGCACAACATCGCCGGCATCGAAGGCGACTGGACGATGCGCGCCTATCGTGAGCACGCGGTCGAGACAATTCGCAAACAGGTCGGCAAGGGCAAGGTGATCTGCGCGCTGTCGGGCGGCGTGGATTCATCGGTCGCTGCCTTGCTGATCCACGAAGCGGTAGGCGACCAGCTGACCTGCATTCTTGTCGACCATGGCCTTATGCGCAAGGACGAGGCCGCCGGCGTGGTGGCGATGTTCCGCCAGCACTATAATCTGCCGCTGATCCTGGTCGACGCGTCGGAAAAATTCATCTCGGCGCTGGAAGGCGAGTCCGACCCCGAGAAGAAGCGCAAGACCATCGGCCGGCTGTTCATCGAAGTGTTCGAGGAAGAGGCCAAGAAACTCGGCGGCGCCGATTTCCTGGCGCAAGGCACGCTCTATCCCGACGTCATCGAGAGCGTCTCCTTCACCGGCGGCCCGTCGGTGACCATCAAGTCGCACCATAATGTCGGCGGCCTGCCGGCGCGCATGAACATGCAGTTGGTCGAGCCGCTGCGCGAACTGTTCAAGGACGAGGTGAGGGCACTGGGCAAGGAACTCGGCCTGCCCGAAAGTTTTATTGGCCGCCATCCGTTCCCTGGACCAGGCCTTGCCATCCGCTGCCCCGGCGGTATCACCCGCGAAAAGCTCGAAATCCTGCGCGAGGCCGACGCCATCTATCTCGACGAGATCCGCAAGGCCGGCCTCTACGACGCCATCTGGCAGGCTTTCGCCGTGCTGCTTCCGGTGCAGACCGTCGGTGTGATGGGCGACGGCCGCACCTACGAATTCGTCTGCGCGCTGCGCGCCGTGACGTCCGTCGACGGCATGACCGCCGACTTCTACCACTACGACATGGCTTTCCTCGGCGCGGCGGCCACCCGCATCATCAACGAAGTCCGCGGCATCAACCGCGTCGTCTACGACGTGACGTCGAAGCCGCCAGGCACCATCGAGTGGGAATGATTCAGACCTACCCAAAGCCGCCGGAAACACGCCATTGTACGCCACAACCATTTGATAACACGTGTAAATCCATTCGGAGACAATTAGCGACAATCGGTGCGGAGATTGGATTTGACGGACCGGCGGACGGACCTTCCGCAAATTGCTAGCTCAGATTTTTCGAAGTACCGTCAGATCCAATGAGGCTCTGACGGTGTTTTTTGATGCCTTAAGGCACTGAAGATAAAACGAATGTTCTGCCGAAGAGCCTCGAAATTGTACTGACGGTACTTTTCAGGAGGTAGCGGGGAATGCTGACGGACGTCGCCCTTAAAGCGCTGAACCAAAAGTGAAAATCTACAAGATTGCGGACCGCGACGGCATGTATGTTCGCGTCATGCCTAGTAGCGCGATCTCCTTTCGGCTGGATTACAGGCTCAACGGACGCCGCGAGACGGTCTGTCTTGGCAGGTATGGACGGGACGGAATCTCACTTGCCCTTGCCCGAGAGAAGTGTCTCGACGCGAAGCGCGCTATTGGCGAGGGACGGTCGCCGGCGATACAAGCGCCGAGTTGTGACACCGATCACCGGCCGACTTCAGCGCCGAATGGCTACCAAACCAAAGCGATGTCCGGGCCGTCAAGGCCTCTTCTATCTCGGCCAAGCCGGCCCGGAGCCCGCATTCAGTCACATCCCTTGAACCTGGGTGCAGAGCTGCTGCATCGAAGCCATTTGAGCAGCCAAGTTCGCGCCCGAACCCGTGCTGGTGCTGGCGGTCGTATCGCCAGCTGTATTCGAGGATCCCGACGTGCCGGTGGTTGTACCCGAACCAGTGCTGTTGCTGGCCGTGGTGTTACTGCCGGTCGAACCAGAGCTGCCTGAAGTGCCGGTGGCTGTGCCAGAGCCGGTGCCGACACTCGCCGTTGTATCACTGCCGGTCGAAGCCGAGCTACCTGACGTGCCGGTCATTGTGCCAGAGCCAGTGCCGTTACTGGCCGTCATTCTCGAGCAGTCGGAGCGAACCTGTGCCTGCTGTTCAGAGCTCAGGGACGACCAGTTCTTGCGGATCTCATCCTGCGACAGAAGTCTTCCCGAATTGGCGTCGCTGAAGAATGAGCCCGAGAGCTTGCTGTCCCAGCCGCTCGGGATACCGCTTTGGCCTGAGCCGGACGTAGAACTCATACCCGACCCGGCCGATGAGCCGGACGTTCCGTTCGTGCCGCTGGATGTTCCCGACGACTGCGCCAAGGCCGCGGTGGCGAGACAGAGAGAGATCGCTGTAGCTGTCAAAATCTTACGTTTCATGTGAGTCTCCTTTGGGGTTCGACGCCGTTGCGGCGTCGAACCCTAATCTCGAGGAAAGGCACTTGTTCCTGTATAGAGTGGAATTCGATGTCATGATCCTTGTGCACCAGCCTTGGTCTCGAATGCGATGCCGGAGCGCTTCAACGACGACTGACGCCTCAGGCGAGAGCTGTCCGCTACTGGGTGTTAGAGGCGATATGCGGAACGCTTCCCGAATAGTTGGGTGCCACCATCGGGTAATTGCGAGGCAGGTTCCATTTGGTTCGGTAATCGTCCGGATTCATGCCCAGTCGGCCAAGGTGCGAACTGCGTCGGGTCTCGGTTAGAGACAGGAGGGTGGCCTTTGCCGCGGCGTATAGCTCGACATGCGGAGCTCGTCTCGACCGCGCACACTCAATATATTTTACGATGACGCCGCCAGATGTCATATGAGCGAATGCCTTTCCGGCGAAATAAATTGCTCCCAGCAGGTCGACGCTCAGCACCTTCAGCCAGCCCGCTCTAGTGAATGCCTCAATGGGTTTAAAGATTATCAGGCCGGCGCGTTGTTGACGATTATTACCAACCTGCCGAACGCGTGAGCGCAAGTCGACAGCACCGTGATAGCGGCCTCCCCCGGCGCGCCCCTTGTCGAACCGATGCGCGCCTTCTCGACCTTGCCTCCACCCACGTCGGCTCACCCGTGCACCTTCGGTGCCCAACCGCATGGCGATGGCCAGTCCAATGCCGCTTGCAGCACCGTTGCAATGCAGTCTTGTTATCCAGGCGCATCGGGTTCGACCTCTTTCTGGGGAGCAGCAAGTGGTTCAGTCCAGCCTTCAGCGACCCGATCCACGCTCAGCAGGCTGCGCGCATAATCCTGTTGCGCGCGAACAATGGCATCATCCTGTTGTGAGGGGAGAAAGACCGGCAAAGCGAGGCAGACACTTTGTGTGGCCAGCAGCTTGTTCCAGTTCGCGATCAGCGCCTTGAAAGCGCGCCCCACCGCCCTCGGATTTCGGTCGAGGTCATAGAGGCCGAGCGGATTGATCCGTCCGTTGTTCTCCCGAAGCGCACTGTCCCAGTCCACCTGATCCGTCAGCGAGTACCAGGTGAAGCCTACGATGGGCCATCGTTGCGGATCCGCAGCACGTTGGCCCACTCTTTCCACAGCCAATAGACGGCTTCGTCTCCATTGGGGCCTTCGCTGATGTTGGTCTCCGTATGCATTACGGGAAGCCGGTAGCGGTTGAAGTACTGCCGCGTGATCTCGTCATAGCCAAACACCTCGCCGGACCCGGACGTCGTTCCGTCTGCCCAAACCCGATGTTCGTTGGTCTGGTAATAGTCGGTGCCCATCACGCAATGCCTGCGCAGATGGCTCTCCAGGAAGAAACTGTATTCTTCGGCCGTCATCCCGTTTTCGAGAAGATAGCGATAGGTGTGCGCGTCGACGTCATGACCGTAGTTGAGGTCAAGCGACAGGAAACGCTCGCTGTTGAACCGTTCCGCTCTGCCGACCGCCTCGGGAGAATCGGCGTGGAAGTATTCCGAGGATTCGCTCTGTATGAAGATGGCGTCCGGCCGCACCTCGAGGATCGCCCGCATGGCAAGCACGTTCGCCTTCACGATGTGCTTGAGGGCGGTGACGAAAGCAGTGTCGCTGCTCAGTTGTTCGTTCCACCATCCCCAGCGAGCCGAAAAGGTGGCGCAGATGAACATCTCATTTATTGGAGTGAAGAGCTGGATCCACGGATAGCGCATCGCGAAATCCCTGGCGTAGTGCTCGAATAGTGTCGGAAAGTCCGGGTTCTGGAAGTTGCCAACCCAGTCCGGCACGCCAAAATGGCAAAGGTCGACGATCGGAAGAATGTCTTTCGCCTTCAGGTCGGCGAAGGTCTCATCGGCGAATGCCCAATCATAACGTCCATCACCCAGCCACGTTTTGTGGATGGGAGGTCCGTAGCGGAGGAAATGCACCCCGAGATCCTGGACCAGTTCGAAGTCGGTGCGCCATCGTTCGTAGAAGCGGCATTTTTCCATTTCGTCGACGCGCTCCCGGCCTTGTCGAATGGTGGGGGTGCTGTTCTCGATGCCGGTGGCAAACATGAACGTGAACATTGATGGTCCTTAGCCAAGGCGGAAATGCCCGCGCTTGGTCAAACGTTCAGTGCTCGACGCAGTTCCTGCAAGACTGCTTGTCAAGTTCGGTGGCGCCTGGCAACCACGTGCCTGAAATTGGCGGAATTCTATCCCACGGTTCAAGCGAGCAGCTTGCGCCGAATATGATCGGACTATGCTGGACGGAGAGGTCGGCTTCGGGCCAGCCCAGTTGGCGTCAAACGGGTCTTTGCGAGTTAAGGCGGTATGGTAGTTATCCACGTTTGCAAACTGCAAACGGACGTTCCGCGGCCGGCCCCATTTGAGCCATTCACTGGGAGGCAGACCCGCGGTACATCACCGATATTCTCGAAGCCAATAGTTAGTCTCGTTCATCGTCCTTTGGTTCGACAGACCCATACGAGAGATACGAGAGATATGGACCGGCGAACCATCCGCTGTATTGATCTCCTGTAGAAAACAGTGACCCTCAGAGACTAGCATGACCGTTATTTGTCAATGCGTTACGAAGCTGTTCGCCCAATTGATTCAAGAAGCTGATCCAGCCACTCGCTGATCGCATTTTATCTTCTGCCGAACGGCAGCAACGCGCCTGAATCCTGCCTCCAGATCAATGTTCGCGTACGCAAAAACGGCCGCTCGCGAACATACATTGACAGGTCCAGTTCCGAATAATAAGTTCGGTCATAGAACGAATTAACCGGGGTTCAATGTGACTGACCTGCCGCGCATATCCCGTCAGTTCTCACAGCGCTCCGTGATGGAAGCGATCGTCCAGGGCGGGCCGATCTCCCGCGCCTCGATCGCCAAGCTGACGGGCCTGTCGAAGCAGACCATCTCCGAAATCATGCGCGGGCTCGAGCAGGAGGGCTGGGTCCAGGAAACCGGCCGCACCAGCGGCCATGTCGGGCGCACCGCCGTCACCTACGAACTGGTCCACGACGCAGCCTATATCATCGCCGTCGACCTTGGCGGCACCAAGGTGCGGGTCGCGCTGACCGACCTTGCCTGCCAGATCTTTGCCGAAGCCGCCACACCGACCGATCGGCGCGGCGGCCAGTTCGTCGTCGATCAGATAGCAGCGCTGGCCTTCGATGCCGCCGCCAGACAGCGCATCGTGCGCAAGAAGATACGCCTAGCCGTCATCGGCGCGCCTGGCGCTCCTGACCCGGCCACCGGCCGCATTCTAATGGCGCCGAACATCGCCGGCTTTGACACGATGAACGTGCTGGATGCCTTTGAAGAAGCGCTTGGCGTCGCGGTGATGATCGAGAACGACGTCAATCTCGCGGTGCTTGGCGAGAACTGGCTCGGCCAAGGCCAGGGCATCGACAATCTCGCCTACATCGCGCTCGGCACCGGCATCGGCAGCGGGCTGATGCTGGGCGGCCATCTGGTGCGGGGTGCTGGGCACGCCGCCGGCGAGATCGGTTTCATGCCGATTGGGGCCGATCCCTTCGCCGAGGAATCACTGCGCACCGGCGCATTCGAACGCGCGGTGGCCACCCACGCCATGACCGATCGCTACCACGCCCTCACCGGCAGGCAGGTCTCGGTGCCGGAAATATTCGAGAATGCCGCGCTTGGCGACAAGGACGCGCTCACCGTGCTCGACGAAACTGCCCGCCATCTGGCGCAAGGCGTTGCGGCAATCGCGGCGATCGCCAATCCAGAAAAGTTTATCCTCGGCGGCTCGATTGGGTTGCGGCCCGAAATCCTGTCCAGGGTGCAGGCGCTTCTGCCGCTATGCTTCCCCTATCCGGTCAGGGTCGAGGCGAGCGAACTCGGCGCACGCGCAGCCCTCATCGGCGCGGCGGCAATCGGCCTTGGCCAATTGCACAACACGCTGTTCGGCGTCGACGCGCCTGATGGCCGGATTTCGCTGCCGCCTGCCCAGGCCGCCGCGCTGAAGGAAGCCGCGATATGACTCGCAATATTACCGCCCGCCTGCAGGCAGCGCTCGACCGTGACGACGCACTAACGCTGTTTCGCGGCGCCATCGGCCGAGAGAGCATCACCGGCAACGAAGCCAACTTCGTCGACTTCCTCGAAGCCAGGATGCGCGACCTTGACCTCAGCGGCCTGACCAGGACGGAATTCCTTCCTGGGCGGCCCAACATCTGGGGCGAGCGCAAGGGGGCCGACCAGGGAAAGCGCCTGCTGTTCATCGGCCATACCGACACGGTCCATGTCGACGGCTGGCGCGAGCATTGGGCAGGCACCGAGCGTGAGGATCCGTTCGCCGCCCCGATCATTGATGGTGCTGTCTGGGGCCGCGGCTCAGGCGACCTCAAGGCCGGCATCACTGCTTCGCTTGCTGCACTCGCGCTGCTCGAAAAGGCCGGCATTCGCCTCAAGGGGGACGTCGCCTTCGCTTTCGTCGGCGACGAGGAGAGCGGCCAGCCCGGCACCGGCATTTCCGCCGGGATCAAGCACTTCGTCGGACGCATCGAGGCCGGCGAGATCACAGCACCCGATTTCACCGTCTATGTCGAGCCGACCCGCCTGGCCGTCTATGCGGCGCAGATCGGCTTCTTCATCACCGATATCTCGATTACCGGCAAATCCGCCTATTTCGGTGTGCCAGAACTCGGCAAGGATGCGCTCCGTGCAAGCCATGCCGCGATGACGGCGCTTTGGAAGCATTCGGATGAGGTCGCCGCGCGCGCCGAGCACAAACTGGTCGGGCGCGGCTTCCTGCTTATCACTGGGCTTGCCGGCGGCGGCTACATTGCCGTTCCCGAGCGCTGCACGCTCTCGCTGATCCGCAAGCTGTTGCCTGGCGAGGACCTCGACACCGCCGCCGCCGAGATCGAGGCTGCCGTGCGCGGCGCGATCGCCGATCCGGATATTTCGGTAGAGTTCGCCTACCCCGCCGGCCGCGACCACAGGCTGGGCGGCACCGCTGCCGAGATCGGCGAAACGCGGGCGGAAGTCGCCATGCTGTCCGACGCGATGGCTGGCGCAATGAGCGGACGCGGCGTCATCGAGGGCGCACCGTTCTGGTCGGAGTCCCCCTTCATCATCAATCAGCTCGGTATTCCTGCCGTCTATTGCGCGCCCGGCGACATCAGGAATTGCCACACATTCGAGGAGCACGTGGATGTCGAGGAATATTTCGCCGGCATAGTCGGCTTCGCCGCCTTCATGGCCCGCTACTGCGGCGTGGCCGACTGAACCACCAACGAAGCAAAATGGGAGAACTGACATGCCGATGAAGACACTGATCGCCGCCGCCTTTGCCGGCGGATTGATGCTTGCCGCCAACCCAGCTTTCGCACAGACGGTCGGCCCGCAGGGCGAGAGCGCCACGCCGAGCGCCGACGTGATCCTAAGCGATGCCGACATCGCCGCGCTCAAGGACAAGGGCTACAAGGCTGCCTTGCTCTGGCACACCTCGTCCGATTTCACCAATGCGGTAACCGCCGGCGCCACCGACGAATTCGCCCGCGCCGGCATCACCATTGCGGTCAAAACGGATGCCCAGTTCGACTCCGCCCGCCAGCGCAGCGACATCGAGACGGCGTTGGCCGCCAAGCCCAACGTCATCTTGGCGCTGCCGCTCGACCCGGTCACCTCGGCAGAAGCCTTCCGCCAGGCGGTCAAGGACGGCACCAAGTTGGTGTTCCTGTCCAACTTGCCCAAGGGCTACAAGCAGGGCACCGATTACGCTTCGATCGTGACTGACGATCTATTCCAGATGGGCAAGCAGGCTGCGGACGCGATGGCCAAGGCGATCGGCGGCAAGGGCAAGGTCGGCTACATTTTCCACGACGCTGCCTACTACGTCACCAACCAGCGCGACCAAGCCTTCAAGACCACCATCGAGAAGGTGTATCCCGACATCAAGATCGTCGCCGAACAGGGCATATCCGACCCGGCCCGCGCCGAGGAACTGGCCAACGCGATGCTTTTGCAGCATCCCGATCTCGACGGCATCTACGTGACCTGGGCCGAGCCGGCCGACGGCGTGCTGTCGGCGCTACGCGGCGCCGGCAACGCCAGGACCAAGATCGTCACGCTCGACCTCGCCGAGCCGGTCGCGCTCGACATGGTCAAGGGCGGCAATGTCGCAGCCCTCGTCGCCGACAAGGCCTATGAACTCGGCCGCGCCATGGCTGCTTCCGGCATGAAGTCGCTGCTTGGTCAGCCGACACCGGCCTTCGTCGTCGCCCCGGCTCTGACCGTCACCAAGGAGAATGTCGCGCAGGGCTGGAAGGACTCGCTCAACCGCGACGCGCCGCAGCCGGTGCTCGACGCGGCCAAGTAGGCTCTCGCTCCGGCGCGGCACGCCGCACCGGAGCTTTTCTCGACACAACAAAAAGGGAACCGGGACATGCGCAAAGGATCTGTAATCATAACGACAGTGGCGAGCCTGCTAGCCATGCACGCCTTCGCCGCCGAAGGCGTCACCACAGGACCGAATGGTGAAAAGCCGGTGCCGGCGAGCAGTCTTACGCTGACGCCCGCCGAAGAGCAGCAGATCAAGGACGGCAAGTTCACCGCCGCCCTCGTCTGGCACGAGATGAGCGAATACACCAACGCCGTCAACGCCGGCGCCCATGACGAATTCAAGCGCCTCGGCATCGAGGTGGTGGCGCAGACCGATGCCGGTTTCGACGCCGCGCGACAGAAGGCCGATATCGAGACGGTGATGGCCAAAAAGCCGTCGATCATCCTGTCGCTTCCCGTCGATCCGGCGACCGCAGCTTCGGTCTACGATCCGGCACGCCAGGCCGGCGTCAAGCTCGGCTTCGTCGACAATTCCCCGGCCGGCTACAAGCAGGGCAGGGACTATGTCACCATCGTCTCCGACGATCTCTTCCAGATGGGCAACAAGGCCGGCATCGCCATGGCCGAGGCGCTCGGCAAGAAAGGCAAGGTCGGCTACATCTTCCACGATGCCGACTTCTACGTCACCAACCAGCGCGACCAGGCCTTCAAGAAGACCATCGAGCAGGACTATCCCGATATGAAGATCGAGGCCGAGGCCGGCATGGCCGACCCGGCGCGCAGCGAAGACATCGCCCAGGCGATGATCACCCAGCATCCGGACCTGGACGGCATCTATGTCACCTGGGCCGAACCGGCGCTAAGCGTGCTTTCGGCCTTGCGCGGTGCCGGCAACACGCACACCAAGATTGTCACGCTCGACCTCAACGAGCCTGCCGCGCTCGACATGGTCAAGGGCGGCAACATCGCGGCCCTCGTGGCCGACGAGGCCTACAGCATTGGCGTGACGCTGGCGCGCGCCTCGGCAGGTTCGCTGGTCGGCAAGAAGGCCGAACCATTCTATGCCGTAGATTCCATCGCCGTCACCAAGGACACGGTGAAGGACGGTTGGAGGAAGTCCCTCAACAGGGACGTACCGGCGGCTATCGCGGACGCGGTGAAATAGGCTCGAGGCGAAGCGCTCACCACCGGAGGAATAAAATGTCCAGTGCCAACACCAGCGCCGGTAGCAGCTTCGCCAGCCGCTTCAATCTGCAGCAATATGTCGTCTACCTCGGTTTCCTGGCGATCTTCCTGTTCTTCGCCATTGTGCTGAGGGACAGCGGCTTCCTCACCGTGCGGAACTTATCGAACATCGTGTTGCAGACGACGCCGGTGACGATCATGGCCATCGGCCTGGTCTTCGTCATGTCGGCCGGCGAAATAGATTTGTCGATCGGCTCGATCGTGGCGGTGGCGGCCCTTGCAGCCGCCGTCACCATCAACGCGTACGGCATGCCGGCAGGGATAGTCGCCGGCCTCGGCGCCGGCCTGCTGATCGGCGTCATCAACGGCGTGCTGGTGGCGTATGTCAGGCTGCCCTCCTTCCTGGTGACGCTGGCGACGCTCGGCCTGTTCGCCGGCGTTTCGCGTTCCATGACAGACCTTCGCTCGATCTCGGTGACCAACGAAGCGTTCACCGGCTTCTTCGGTTCCGGCTCGCTGCTCGGTGTCCCCTCACTCGTCTGGTGGTCGGTGATTGCCGTGGCCATCGGCCACCTGGTGTTCCGCGAGACCCGTTTCGGCGCGCATGTGCTGGCGACCGGCGACAATGCCCGCGCCGCAAGCGTATCGGGCATCAGCGTGCCCAGGATCAGGCTCGCCGTGCTGACCATCAGCGGCGGGCTCGCCGGTCTTGCCGGCTTGCTCTATGCCGGTCGCCTGCAGGCGGCGAAATATACTCTCGGCGAAACCGACTTGATGACGGTCATCGCCGCCGTCATCGTCGGCGGCACGCTGCTCAATGGCGGCAAGGGCTCCGTGGTCGGCGCGCTGGTCGGCTCGTTGATGATGGGCATGCTCAACAACGGCCTGATCCTGATGGGCCTGTCGGTCTCCGACCAGATGATCGTGCGTGGCCTCATCATCCTGACCGCAGTCGCCGTGTCGCTGCGCGAAAAGAACCGCTGAAGGAAGCCATCCATGTTTCTCGACATTTTGCGCCGCCGCAACCCCGCCTTCATCGAATCAGCTATCCGGTTGCACCAGCAAGGTAAGCTGCCGGCCAATGCTTATGTGCTCGATCTCGACACGGTTGAGGCCAATGCGCGGGTTCTCAAGAGCGAAGCCAACCGCAACGGCCTGAAGATCTTCGCCATGACCAAGCAGGTCGGCCGCTCCTCGTCGTTCTGCCGGGCTGTGATGCGCGGCGGCATTGACCGCGCGGTCGCCGTCGACATGGCTTGCGCCCGCGCCACCCACAAGGCAGGCATGAAGCTTGGCCATCTCGGCCATCTCCAGCAGGTCGCAAAATTCGAAGCGCCGGCTGCGGCGAAAACCTTCAAGCCGGACTACTGGACCGTGTTCAACGATACCAAGGCTGGGGAAGCGGCGGCAGGCGCCAAGGCGGCCGGCTATGTGCAGGATTTGCTGGCCCGCATCGCCGCCGAAGGCGATATCTTCTATCGCGGTCATGAAGGCGGTTTCGATGCCGCCGACACCGTCGATGTCGCCCACCGGCTGGATGCCGTCGAAGGCGGGCGTTTCGCCGGCATCACCACTTTCCCTGCTCTGCTGTTCGACCATGCTTCGCGGAAAGTGCTGCCGACCCCCAATCTGGCGACGCTCGCGAAAGCTGCGGAAGCGCTGGCTAAGGCAGGCCGCAAGGACATTGAGATCAACGCGCCGGGCACCACCTCCAGCGTCATGCTGGCGGCACTCGCTGAGGCCGGCGCGACGCAGTGCGAGCCCGGCAATGGACTGCATGGCACCACCGCGCTGCATGTCATGGAAGATTTGCCGGAGCTGCCGGCGGTGCTCTATCTCACTGAGGTCTCGCATCTCTCCGGCGGCAAGGCCTATTGCCTTGGCGGCGGCTTCTACATCGATCCGATCTTCCCCGACTACGACGTCAAGGCGATCGTCTCGGCTGAACCGACGACGGCAGGCTCGGCACTGCGCAGCGTCGAGGTGCCGCCGCCCTCGGCGATCGACTATTACGCCATGATCGATGCCGCCGGCGCGAACGCGCCGAAGCCTGGCGACAGCGCCGTATTCGGCTTCCGTGGCCAGGCCTTCGTCACCCGCGCCCATATTGTCGGCGTGTCGGGCATTTCGACGGGCAATCCGAAAGTGGAAACCATCGAGAACGGCTTCGGTGAACCCTATGCCTGGCCAGTCTAGGAGAAACACATGACGGTGAGCGCGCCCATCCTTCAGCTGCACGACATTCGCAAGAATTTCGGCGGCATCACCGCGATCGAGAGTTTTTCGCTCGAGGTTTTCCCGGGCGAGATCGTTGCACTCGTCGGTGACAACGGCGCCGGAAAGTCGACGCTGGTCAAGATCGTCTCGGGCGTCCACCCGCCCTCGTCCGGCACCATCGTCATCGAAGGAAAACCGGTGACGATGTCGAATGCCACCATGGGGCGCGCGCACGGCATCGAGGTCGTCTACCAGGACCTGGCGCTGGCCGACCAGCAGACGGTTTACATGAACATGTTCCTCGGCCGCGAGCCGCTGAACCGCCTCGGTCTGCTCGACCGCCGCCGCATGATCGACGAGACCGAGAAACTGGTGAAGGAACTGGACGTGCGCATCCCCTCCGCCCACGCCACTATTCGTGATCTCTCCGGCGGCCAGCGCCAGGGCGTTGCGATCGCGCGCGCCACGCATTGGGCAAGCAAGCTGATCCTGCTGGATGAACCGACGGCGGCGCTGGGCGTTGCCGAAACCGCCCGGGTGGAGTCTATCGTCCAGTCTCTGAAGCAGCGCAATGTCGGCATCCTGATCATCAGCCACAGCCTCGACCAGGTCTTCAAGCTCTCCGACCGGATCTGTGTTCTCAGGCGTGGCAAGCAGATTGGAATTCGCGAGACCGCGAAGACCGATAAGAACGAGATCATTGCCATGATCACCGGCCTGCAGCAGCAATAGCAGGAACCTCTCTGAGAGCCCCCGCCCGAGATCCGGATGTGTCGGCGATCACGCGATCGATCAGCTTGTGCCGCCTGGTGATCGCCATCGGCCCGTCCTGGTCGTAGCTGCCTTGCCACTCCGGATGCGGCGCCAGCAGCGCTGGCACATACATCGTGTCGGCCGAATCATGCGCTGTTCCTTGCCGGAGTTTGCGAGGTAGACCGAGTGGCCGGGCGTGTGGCCGGCGCAGCGATGATCTGGAAGCCGGGCGCGACTTCGGCGCCGTCATGGATGCTGCTGGAGCTGCTGCGTCTGGTGAAGTTGCCCGCATCGCCTGAATTTCTCAGGCGTATCCGCACCAGCTTTCTGGCGGCCAACAGCAGCGCGTTGGCATCGCTGTCCCAGTCTCGATTTGATAGGACTTATGCAATGTATGGCGGCGCCGACATCACCGTGCCGCCCGGCGGCGTCAAGCTGTCCGGCTTCGGTCGCGACAAGTCGCTGCATGCGCTGGACAGATACACCGTCTCAAAACAGCCTGGATTTCTCTGGGCCGACCGTTTCTCGCTAAGCGCTGCCGAGGATGAATCGGCGCAGCGGTCGGCGATCATGATCACCGGCGCGTTGGTGTTGCCGCTGATGAGACGCGGCATGATCGAGGCGTCGCAGATGCGTAGGCGCGGCACGCCGCGCACGCGCAATTGCGGGTCGACCACCGCCTGGTCATCGCTACCCATCCGGCAGGTGCCGCAGGGGTGATAGACCGTCTTGGCATGTTCGAGGATGTGGTCTGTTATGGATTGATCGGAAAGGTCGGCGGCCCCGCCCGGCGACAGCTCCTCGGCGATCACCGCCTGCAGGGCCGGCTGACGCAGGATGGTGCGGGCGATCTTCATGCCGGCGAGCAGCAGGGCAACACGCAAGATGCGACGGCAGGCTTTCCCTACGAAACCCGCTTCGAGGATCTGGAATATCTCACCACCGGTCGCACCGATCTGGTTTCGGTTCTTACCAACAATGCCTACCTCCATTCCCATTCCTCATTCTTTTGTCTTCCTGCTTGTCCTGGCGGCGGTGATGTTGGTCGTTCTGCACCGTACCGCCTTCGGACGATACCTCTACGCCGTCGGCAAAAATGAAGAGGCCGCGCGGTTTTCGGGAATCCGCACCGGCCGGGTTATCATCTGCGCCTATGTGATCTGCGCCGGGCTGACGGCGCTGTCATCCATCTTTCTCGCAATGTACACACGCTCGATCCTGCCAAGCTCGCATGGCAATTTCTACGAGCTCTACGCGATCGCCGCCGCCGTCCTTGGAGGGTTCTCGTTGCGGGGCGGGGAAGGCTCAATCATTGGTGTGGTGCTTGGAACGATCTTGCTGCAGGTGCTTCATAACCTTGTCAATCTTCTAGGCATTCCCTCCTCACTCAACTTTGCCGTGAGTGGATCGGTGATCCTGATCGGGGTACTGGCCGACCAGGAATACACAGAGTTTCGAAAGCGCCGCGAATTGATGCGGGGCCGGCTCGCAACCGCCGAAGGTAGGCTGTGATGCCCGAGCCGGTGAAATAGATTGTTCACGGCAGTTGCGATCGCCGACCGGTTGGCTGCTTGCGCCCGGGGGGCAGCCGAAGGCCGGGATCTAAAACGCCGCAATATTGCCTCTCGAGCGGCTCCTGCTTCGAAGGCAGTCGCCGCAATGTCGATGCAGTCGGCTCATGATGTGCCGAGTTTCGATCTCGCATGGCGATGTAACTTATGCGATCAGTCCGTACTGCCGTGCCTTGTTGCGCAAGAACGGCAGACCGTTGCCCATTACAACCGCTTCACTCTCGGCCACCGGACGCCACACGCTGAGGCCAAACGCCAGACGCGGATCCATGTTGATGAAGCTCTCCATCGCGAGCCCGCCCTTGAAGCCGATCGCGGCCAGCGTTGCGAACGTCTCATCCCAATTGCAATTGCCCTCGCCTGGGGTGCCGCGATCAGACTCGGAGAGGTGGATATATTTGAGGTAATCGCGGGCGACGATAATACCGTTGCCCATACCTTTCTCCTCTATGTTCATGTGATAGGTATCAAGGTGCACGAACATATTGTCGGCGCCGACTCTCTCGATTAGTGCCACCGCCTGAGCCGCGGTGTTGATGATGTGGTTCTCGTAGCGGTTCACGGCTTCAACACCGAGTTCGATGCCGCGAGACTTGGCTTGCGCGGCGGCGGACGTCATCACTTTCGCAATGTTATCAAGTTCGTCCTGCGTAGGTGGCACGCCAGTACGCTCGCCGATGCCGCCATAGATTACGCCGCATAGCGCCTGGGCTCCGATGTCGGCCGTCTTGTCGATAGCCACCTTGAGAAAGTCAATCGCCTCCTGTGGGTGGCGCGATGCCCACGCATATTCGGGCAACCCTAGCGAGCACACCGCCTGCATGCCATTTGCCGCCAGCAGCTTGCGGGTGTGATCGGCATCGCAAGAAAATGGATCGGCCAGCGAAATTTCAATGAAATCGAGATCGTATTTTTTCACCGCCGCTACAGTGTGCTCGGCGCCCTCTACGGACCAACCACTCGTCCACATGCTCGTATGAACGCCAAAACCCTTCATCGTGTTATCCTCATGAAATTGAGCTGCCCGGCAGCCCACCGCAAGATCATGACGCCGATCAGCATGATGCCCCAAATGGCTGTGGCCAGGTGCTGGCTGGCGCCCAAGAGATTCAGTCCCGAAGAAAGCAACTGCAAAACGATGAGGGCTAGGAAGACCGAAACGACCTTGCCGAAGCCGCCAAACGGATTCACCCCGCCCAGGAAGCAGGCAAGCACCGTAATCAGCACATAGGACTCGCCATGGCCGACACGGACGGAATTGAATCGTGCCATCATGATAATGCCGGCCAACGCACACATGGCGCCAGACAGCGCGTAGATCAGAATGATCACGCGTCGCGTCGAGATGCCGGAATAGCGCGTCGCCTCGATGTTGGAGCCGACCATATAGTTTGAAAAGCCAAGCCTGGTTCGGGTCATCAAGACATGCCAGACGATGACTGCGCCGAGCAGTATCAGCAGCGGGACAGGAATGCCGACGATGCTGCCGTGGCCCAGGGGCTGGATGAATTCGGGAAAGCCCGAAATATCGGCGCCGCGGGTCAGAAACTCGCCAAGGCCGCGCAGGAAAATCATCACCGAGAGCGAAACGAGGATGGGGTGCGCGCCGGTATAGGCTATCACCGGGCCCATGACCAAGCCGCTTGCCGTGCCAACGCCGACCGCAAGTACGGAACCGAGTAGAAAGGCATAGATGCTTGCGTCCGGTCCTCCGTTGACCTGAAGAACCCAGGCGAGCGTGAGGCCACAGAGATTGGCCGTGAACGTCACGGCGAGATTGATGCCGCCCGAGATGATCGGCATCAACATCGCGAGCGTAAGCAGTCCAAGTTCAGGCAACTGGAAGGCCACCGATTCAAAGGTAGCTTTGGACAGGAATCGCGGCGAGAGAGATCCGAAGAATGCAATCACCAAAATCAATGCCAGCAAAAGTCCGATATTCTCGGCGCCCAACGTGCCGGCAAGACGGCGCAAGAATCCGTGCCGTAGCGCTCCAGTTTCGAGCACGCGCTGCGTCATGTACCCATCCTCTGCCGCAAGCCCGCGAGGATATGCCCGAGCGGCGCGTTGGACAGCGTGATGGCAATCAAGATGATCGCCCCGACGATCATCTTGAAAGCATAGGGAGAGATGCCGAGGAGGTTCAGCCCGTTTTGCGTCACCGACACAAGAAACACGCCAAGGATGCAACCGAGCACGGTGCCGCGCCCGCCACCCAGCCTGGCACCGCCAAGGACAACAGCTGCCAGCACGTCCAGCTCGCGCCCCACCAATGCGTTGGGCACGACTTCCTGGGAATAGTGCACCTGCACAAGTCCCGCGATCCCGGCCATCAAACCAAGCCAGCCGAAGGCAATGAAGTGCATCGCCGCGATGTTGATACCGAGGCGACGGGCGCCCTCCGGGTTATCGCCAAAAGCGTATAGCTGCCGTCCCGTGGTGGTATACCGGATAAGCCCCCAGGTGGCGGCGACGCAGACCGCCATGATCGCAACCGGCAGTGTTAGCTCGGCCCAATTGCCATTCGCCTGTTGGAACTCGAAAAGCACAGTGCGATGCGTCCACCATGCAGGCAGATTGTAGATCGATACACCGTGCGTGAAGAACATCAGCAGGCCGAAAAAAATATTGAAGGTGGCGATGGTGACAACGATTGAAATGATCTGGAAATAGTAGATGAGGCCGGCGTTCACCGCACCCAGGGCGATCCCGACAATTGCCGCCAAGGTGAGGCCGATGAACCAATCACCACCTCCCATTTGGGCTAGAGCCAGCGCCACGACGTATTGAACCACTGACGCGGCCACAGCGAAGGAGATGTCGATGCCCCCAGCGATCAACACCACCAGCAGCCCAACCGCGAAGATCAGATTTGTCGAGCTTGTGTTGAGCAGATTGAAGAGATTGGCAATGGTGAAGAATTTGTCGCTCGCAACGGAGAGACCTGCGCTCATGATGAGAAGAACCACAACGAGCCATGTCTCGGTGGGATGAGCCCGGAAGAGCTTGCCGCGGTTACGCATAGACGGCAGCTTCCAGGTCGCCGAGCGGGATGGCGTGCGGATCGTATTCGGCGACTATCTTGCCCGCAGCCATATGAAGGATACGATCGGCGTTGAAATAGACCTCCGGCACTTCATCGGATATCAGCAGAATCGCCAGGCCTTCGGCAGCGAGCTTGGCGACAATCTCGAAGATGCCGGCCCGCGCGCCAACGTCCACCCCCACGGTTGGCGAATCAAGAATGATCAGTTTCAGGCCGACCGCCAGCCATTTGGCGATGGCCACCCTTTGCTGGTTGCCGCCCGAGAGCGTGGAAATCGCATCGGTCTGCCGCCCGACTTTTATCGCCAATTCCTCGATCCAATGATTGACGAGCGCGTCCTTCTTCTCCGAGGAGATCAGCCCTCGATCAAGGATCTTGTCGAGCACCGGGATAACGGCGTTGTCGGCGATGGACTGAGCTTGTATGAGACCAAGGGACAAGCGGTCTTCGGAGAGATATCCAATACCCGCGCGGATTGCGTCGCGGTTGGAGTTCAGATGAAGAACCGTCCCGTTGAGTGCGATGCTGCCGCGGTCTGGGCGCAGCATGCCGAAAATAGAAAGCGCGAGTTCTGTGCGACCGGCGCCGAGTAGCCCGGTCAGGCCAAGCGTTTCACCGCGCCGTATTGTCAGCGAAACGTCGTCATAGTCGCCTGCGCGGGTCAATCGGTCGATCTTCAACACGACGGGTGATCCACTAAGGTTTCTCGTGCTCACGGTTTGGTCGAAAGTCTTGCCGGTCATTAGTTCGGTGAGGCGTGATTGGGTCATTCCGGCGGTCGGGAACACCCCAAGGACCTTACCGTCGCGCAGAACGGTGACGCGACTTGAGATCTCCAGAACTTCTGCAAGGCGATGGCTGACGAAGACGATGGCCATGCCTTCATTCGAGAGTGTTCGAACGATCGCGAGCAACCGGTCTGTTTCCGATTGAGTAAGCGACGATGTGGGCTCGTCCATGAAAATAACCTTCGCATCGCCGGCGAGCGCCCGGGCGATGGCGACGATCTGACGTTGGGCGATTGCAAAGCTACGCAGAGGCGCGTCGACATCGAGGTCGGCGCCAAGCCGCGCCAACAGCCCTCGCGCCACCTCGCGAATGCGCGAATGATCGACGAGCCGAGGCATGTTGCCGAGGACAGTTCTGATCCCGATATTTTCCGCGACTGTCATTTCAGGAAACAGTGCGAGGTCCTGCCAGATGACTTCCACCCCGGCGCTGCGCGCCGCAGCCGGCGACATGATGTCGACAGACTTTCCGGCGATCGACATGTTTGCGCCGGCTAGCGGCTGACAAACGCCGGTGATTACCTTGATCAGGGTGCTCTTGCCGCTGCCGTTCTCACCGGCGATGCATTGCACTTCACCCGGGAGAACCTCGAAGGCGACATCCTGGAGGGCTCTAACGCCACCAAATGTGACGCTTATGTTGCTAAACGACAGAACCGATGGGAGGTCCTGCGTCGTAGACGCGACGAGGTTCACGGCGGGCCCTTCTGAAATGACAAGGATGGGGCGTGCCGGGATTGATCTGCCACCCCGGCACGCCAGCCATGGTCCGCCATCTAAAGCCCTAGGGCTGCAAGACCATCGACCGTTTCGACCGTGATAGGCTGCACAGCGTCCACGATGATGGTGCCGGTTTTGAAGTCAGGGTGAACGACACCCAGACCTTCGATCGTCATGCCGTCGGTGATTTCACCGCCGCCCGCCAGAAAATCAGCCATCGTTACGAATACTTTGCCCGCTTCCAGAGGATTCCACATGTAGCCGCCGTCAATAATGCCGGACTTGAGCATTGCGCTGCCTTGGCTAGGCGAGAATGAACCGACAAGAACCACCTTGTCACCAAGCTTCTGCTCCTCGATCGCGCGTCCGGCGCCGATCGGTCCCTGACTGCCGAACGTCAGGAAGCCGCCGAGGTCAGGATTGGCGGCAAGCACATCCAGAGCCGTCTTTCGGCTGTCATCGGCGCTCTCGGCGACGCCATATCTGTCGCCAACCATCTGCATGTCGGGAAAGTTCTTCTTCAGGTAGGCGATTGCAGCATCGGCCCAGGCATTGTGTGCGGGCACGGTAAGAGAACCCACGTACACGACGTACTTGCCTTTGCCGCCCATTTTCTCGGCAAATAGTTTGGCATGGGCCTCACCGAAACCAACGGCCGAGACCATTTCGAAGTCCCAATCAGCGTTCACCTGGTCCGGCGATTCATGGGTTATGACCTTGATGCCCGTGTCGCGCGCCTTTTTTAGAACCGGCTCGAGAACGTTTGCATCATTCGGCACGACGCCAATTACGCTGACGCCCTGAGCTATCAGGTCTTCGATCGCGCGGACCTGAAGTGCCGGGTCGGCGCTGGTCGGCCCGACCATGAAGCCGTCGTCGCCAAGCTCTTTCGACTTTTCCTTTATTCCCGTTTCCATGGCATTGAACCAGGGAATGCCGCCGATCTTCACGACGACTCCAACCTTGACGTCCTTCGCCAGCGCAGCATCCATTGCGGCGATCGAAAGGGCCGCGCCGAACGCTGCCGCGAGTATAGTTTTTGCTAACATTTAATTCCTCCCTGATTGACGAGTTTTTGGGTTGCCTATTGCCCATGTCGGCTTTGTTTGGCCCGCCCCTTTGTGCCCGACTGCATTGACGCACTCGGCGCCGCATTCCTCCCAGAACGCGCCATAAAAGACTTTGAATGCCGGCCGGTCAAGGCGCTAAATAGATTTAGCAAGGCGGGTCACGCAACCAGCGTCTAAAAACATTTCTCGATCGATGTAAACGATCCGCCCGTTCGCACTCAGGCTGCACCCGTAGAAAGGACATGCGATCCCCCGCGAGCCTTGGGTGGAGGCGGTGCTACCCAGATCCGAGGTGCTGATGAACGGAGTTGAACTTCTGCAACCTGTCTCGTGACAAAGAATTGCTAGTGGTCGATGCTCGATTTGGATGCCGAATCCCAATCTTCTTGGGCGCCGTCATGCTCTCCGGTTCGCCCAAAGCTGGTCGGTACGGTCACCAGCGGAAAGTGGTCTATCGAATAATTCTCGAGAAGCGAAAATCCTTCAGCAATCATCACCTCGACATTCTGTCGGACCATGGTCACATCGAAGGGCAAATGCGCCGCGAATGGATCCCAGTCGAAGCTTCCGACAACAACCCGTCCAAGCTCACTTGAGGCTAGTGTCGAAGTGAACCGCAATGTTCCTTCAAGAGCGGTCACGCCGTTGACGAACATACCTGAGGGCAGATGCCCAAGCTGAGCGTATCGTGCAGCGAGAGACCGAGCAGCGTTGGTCGGTGCGTATCCGCAGCAGTCAATCGTGCCCGGGCCCGTAACAATCCCATGCGCTGCCAGCGCATCGTGAAAACCCAGCAAACGGCTACGTGTTGCGTCATCATCGCTGACCCCGCCAAAGAAGAAGAGATCTTCGGTGGAGCCCCCTCGTTCTTTCAATTTCTGAACAATGATCTCTGTGAGCGCCTTGGCGCCCCCGTAGTTGTCAGAAACAACTGAGGGAGCCCGGCGGCCTGGCAGATCGATGTTGATGCACCGGACGCCCGCTGCCCGGCACAGATCATTCAGCGGATCGGGGTCACGAACGCCCGCAAGGAAGAGAAATTCCACCTGCTGGGCCAGCAGGGTTTCCGTCACACTCAACTCGTTATCAGGATTGCGATGGGTGCTGACGACGATCGGGCACAAGCGGTGGACGCGGGATTCCGCTTCAAAGGCTTCGGCCAATCCGGCGAAGAAGCGATTGCGGTAATGTGGCAAGATCATTCCAGCGAGCCCGGATCGGGAAAGCCGCAATCCTCGTGCCTTGAGGTTGACAGCATAGCCAAGCCGCTCAGCCCAATCGAGGATGGTCGCTGCGGTTTCCGCCTTGATCCGGTGCTGTTGCCACGAGCCATTGAGGACGAGACTAACCGCTGTCGGGGACAACTTTGCCGCCACCGCGATGTCATAAATCGTTGACTTGCGTCGGACAGACTTTCTCGCCATTCGTGACGCTCCTACTAGCAGATGCAGTAGACGCTAGTGCGGGGTCAACGCAACATCTCTAAATTGCGTCAAACGGTTTGGAGGAGCGACCCCACGGAAGGACGCGGCCTCTCGTGCCTCCGGTCCGGTCTCCCTGATTGTCTCGATCGTTGCAATGACAGCGCCAGGGAAATCGGCAGATTTGGGATTTTCCCTGAAGCTTCGTTCAGCGTCACTGGAGACACCAACCCCAGTGTTTCGGCTTTGGTCTCCCCGATGATCAATCACCTTGCAAAGGTCGACGAGAAGTTTCGATCAGTTTGGAGCCCACCGTTGGCGATGGTCGGGCGCACGCGTCACGATCGAGTCCTCCGTTTCAATAGCGGGAAGATGAAAGCTTTGGGTTTCTGAGTCTCTATCTGGCCCCAAAAGGGTGCTGCCGGATGCGCCTTCGTCTCCGGGCGTTGTTTGCGTACTTGGCCGAGGTGCCCTTGCTTGGCAAGTTCCTTCCGCGACAAGGGTCTGCTCGACAGCATTTTCGTCGCTATTGCCAATGCGGAGCCCCGGAGGATCAAAACCGGTTAGCAGCATGATGCCGACGGTTCAGAGCAAGCGACTCAGATTCCCGATTTGCTCAGAGTCTCCCAGCCTGTGGCTCTCCGTGCAGCGGGCCTTGAGCGTCTGGCTCGACCTTTTTGAAAGCTCGCCTCCAATCGCTGGACGAGTTTGGCGGCAAGGCTAGTCGTCTCCACCGGTGTTATGATCGATGCCAGGGAGGCCGCCTGGACCATGGCGTGAACTCATTGCCGTATGCTGGCAGTGCAAGGCAATGAACTGACTGCACAAGATGTAAGTGCATTCGTGGATCAAATTTCCAGATAGCCAAACAGCGCGCGTATCTCGATTAGGTGGCAAGGAGTTGCGAAAGCTATGTTCGCAGTTTGAGAATCGTCCGATATGCCGCACAACGATGCCGGCAAGACGAGCCGAGGATGATCTGACGCAATGTTCAGATCCAAGAAGGACGGTTACCTGTGGCCCAGAAAGGAATCACACTAAAGGACGTTGCCGCAGCGGCTAAGGTGTCGCGCGCCACGGCCGCCCGGGCGCTCAACAGCTATGGTTACGTTGGCGACGAGACGGCGCTCCGCGTGGTTGAGGCAGCCGAAAGGCTGGGCTATCGGGCCAACCTCGTCGCGCAGGCGCTGCGCAGCGGACAATTGCCGATCATAGGCTTCGTGCCCGGCGATATCCAGAATCCGTTCTTCGCCCGAATCGCGCACGACATAGAGGTGGAACTGCGCAAGCACCGCCACAATCTTCTGATTGCCAGCAGCGAGGAGAATGTAGAACAGGAGAAAGAACTGCTTGAGAGCCTTCGCTCGCTCAGCATTCGCGGCTTCATCCTTGCCCCAACGTCTGCAACCGACAGCCAGCATATTGTGCAACTGGCCCGCGAAGGCGCACCGATCGTGCTCATCGACCGCGTGGTAAAGGACCTGCAATGCGACAGCGTCGTCGTCGACAACGAGGGCGGGGCACGCGAGGCAGTGGACTATCTGGTTGGCAACGGTCACCACCGGATCGGTCTTTTGCGCGACGAGTCACGCATCTTTACGGCACAGGAACGCTTGGCTGGCTACCAAAACTCGCTCCACTCGCATGGGATCGCAATCGATGAAGCGCTCATCGGCGTATCGCGCTCGACCGTCGAGCACGCCATCGAAGCCACGATCCGCCTGTTCAGCCGGCGCAATCGCCCCACCGCACTGTTCACGGTGGACAGCCTCATGACGCAAGGCGCGCTTCTTGGCCTGCGTTCAATGGGGCTCTCGATTCCGCATGATGTGTCGGTGGTTGGCTTCGATGACTTCAACCTCGCCACGTTCACCGATCCGCAGATAACGGTCGTGGCGCAACCCATCTCCGAGATCGGACCGCTCGCCGCCAGATATCTGCTGGAGCGGCTTGCCGGCAAAAAGGTTGCACCGCGCCGTACCCGATTTCAGACCCGCTTGATCGTACGCGGATCGGTTGCCCGGCGCGCTGTGCGCTAAAGAGCAAACCCCTCGATTTCGGAGAATTTCGTCTAAAGGACTTGCCATTGGCGAAATTGCGTGCCCATTATTGCTTGTGAGATCGATCTCACATCGGAAAAACGAGCTAGACGGCCCACCGACGCCTAAGGCGGGCTAGAGGCCTGTCACATGCGAAATACAAGGAAAACGTCATGCTGAACTTCGATAGGGACGGCTTCGTGAAGATCCAAAGCGGGGCCGTCGCCGTCGCAGGTGAGGTTCGCTCACTGATGCGCACACTGCTGGCAGATGGCGTCGAGCGGCTGTTTTTCATGGGCACCGGCGGCGTGCAGCTTCTAACCTTGCCCGCGATCGAGTTGGCGCAGCGCTGTTCCACCTTCCCGGTGAGCGGTGCCTATCCGGCGCAGGCCGTGATCGATCCGCCCGCCGGTCTCGACAGCAAGGCCGTGGTGGTCATCCCGTCCTTGTCGGGCACGACCAAGGAAGGCGTCGAGCTCATGGCCTTTCTGAAAAAACGTGGTGTGCGCACGATTTCGCTCACCGGCCATTCGGATACGCCAATCGCACGGGAGGCTGACCACAATTTCACGAACTTCGCCGAAGACGACACCTCGTCGGAATCCTTCTACCTGCAGACGCTGCTGATCGTCCTGGCCCTGCTGGAAGAGCGCGGCGAATATGATGATTTTGATGGCACTGTCGCCGAACTCAAACTGCTGCCGGATCTGCTTGCCGACGCCAAGGCTGCCTTTGAGGACAGGGCGGCAGAACTGGCCCAGACAATCAAGGACGATACCTATCACATCTTCACCGGCGCCGGCTCGGTGTGGCCGGAGGCACACTATTACGGCATGTGCATCCTCGAAGAGATGCAGTGGATTCGCACTCGCCCGGTGCACGCCGCCGACTTCTTCCACGGTACGCTCGAGTTGGTCGAGCCGGGCGTCAGCGTTTTCGTGTTCAAGGGCGAAGATGCCCTTCGGCCCCTGGCCGACCGGGTCGAGAACTTCGCCAGGCGCTACACGGACCGCGTTCGCACGCTGGACGCGGCCTCGGTCAAGTTGCCGGGCATCTCCGCAAAGGTCCGCGGCATGATCTCGCCGGTTCTGCTCGCCACCTTGCTCGAGCGGCTGAGCGCCCATCTCGAGGTGCTGCGCAACCACCCGCTGACCACCCGTCGCTACTACAAACGCGTGGAATATTGATCCCCTCTCACCTCTGAAGGAGCTATCCATGAAACGTTCGCTGCAAGTCGTGGCGGTCACGGTGGCCGCGGTATCATCATTGGGGTTGTCGATAAGCGGCAGTTCCGCCGCTTCGCCGGCTGTCACGGCCGACCCAAACGCCAAGGTGGAATACACCGGCACGCTTTCGGTCCTGACCAAGTTCGGGCTGCAACAGCTGTCGCCCTATTTCGTCAACCTGGCACAGGCCTATGAGAAGCTCCATCCGGATGTGAAGGTCGAACTTATCCAGGAGAGCGACGACAGCGTGAAGGGCAAGACCAAGACGCTGGTCGCTTCCAACTCGCTGCCCGATATCTATTTCTCCTGGACAGGCAGCTGGGGTGGCAATTTCGTGCGCGGCAATCGCGCCGTTGATCTCACGCCCGTCATTGCTGCCGATACCGAGTGGGGCAAGTCGCTGTCTCCAGCCGCCGTCAAGGCGTTCCAGTACAACGGCAAGTTCTATGGCATTCCGCTTTACCAGGATGCCAAGTTCATGGGCTACAACAAGCAGATCTTCGCCAAGCTCAGCCTCAAGGCACCCGCCACTTTCGAGGACTTGCTGACCAGCTGCGACGCCATCCGCAAATCCGGCGTGACACCGATCTCCTTCGGCAACAAGGAGGCTTGGCCGGCGATCCACTTTGCAGGCCAGCTGCTCGCCTACAACGTGCCGCAGGCAACGCTGGAACGCGACTTCGATCCGGCCACCGCCCAATACAGCGATCCAGGCTATGTCGCAGCACTCAAGCAGTTCAGCCAGCTTGTCGAGCGCTGCACCGATGGCGCCGGCGTCAACGGCACATCCTATGCCTCGGCTCTCCAGGCCTTCACCAACGCCCAGTCGGCCATGTACTACCAGGAAATCATCGAGTTCGATCAGGCCGCCACGCCGGAGTCGGCGTTAAAGCCCGCCGATTTCGGATTCTTCCGGCTGCCGGTGCCCGCCGGCGCAAAGGGTGACGCCAAGTCGATCGAGGGCGCGCCGGAGGGCTACATGATCAATGCGGCATCGAAGAACATCCCGCTGGCGATCGATTTCATGAAGTTCGTGACCTCGAAGGAAAATGCGCAGGTGCTGTCTGCGCCACCCTATGGCCAGCCGAGCGCCACCATCGGCGGCGCCTCGGAATCGAACATGAGCGCGGCTGTGGTCGATGGCCTCAAGGATATCAACGCCGCCTCATACCTCATGCCCTGGCTGGATACGGCCAACCCACCGCGCGTCGCCGCCGTCTGGCTGTCCAGCCTGCAGGCGCTGGCGGGCGGCTCGATGACGCCCGAGCAAGTGATGGACGAGGTGCGCAAAGCCGCATCCGCGGCCAAATAAAGCAGGCGAGCATGGCAGGGGCCTCGGACACAGTGGACAGCGGCACCGACATCGGCGTCGCCAAGCCGCAACGGCCAAAGAGCCGGCGGGCGCGCTTCGCCAACCTGTTGTCGTTGCGATGGGCGGCGATCGCGCTCATCCTCATCGGCTGGTTCGTCTATTATCCGATCGTCGACAATTTCATCGTCAGCACCACCGACCAGGACATCTACACCGGCGAGGTCACCAATGTCGGCCTCGCCAACTACGACCGGCTGCTGCATGACCCGGTCGTGCTGCTGGCGCTGTGGAACAACTGCCTCTACGCTCTCATCTCCGTCATCTTCCAGGTCTTCGGCGCGTTCCTGCTGGCGGCCATTATCGAGGACCTGAAAAGCGAAAGCTGGCGCCGGCTGTGGCGCGCCGTCTATTTCGTGCCGTCGGCAATCTCGATCACGGTGACCGGCCTGCTGTTTTATTTCATCTACCAGCCGCAGATCGGCTTGCTGGATGCCGCGCTCAGCCGTGTTGGACTGAGCCAGCTCGTCATGCCTTGGCTCGGCAATGAGCATACCGCCATCTATGCCATCATCGCCATGAGCCAATGGCAGGGTTTTGGCTATTCGACGCTGCTGTTCGCCATTGCCATCCAGAAGATCCCGCGCGACCTCTACGATGCCGCAACGATCGACGGCGCGGGTCCGCTTCGCCGCCTGTGGAGCATCACCTTTCCGCTCACCCGGGAAATGACGGGGTTGATGATCATCGTCACCATCACGGGCGCGTTCCAGGTGTTCAACGAGGTTATGGTGATGACCGCAGGCGGGCCCAACAACAGCAGCCAGGTGCTGGGCACGTGGCTCTACCAGAAGGCCTTCATCGAGGACAATTTCGGCTATGGCGCGGCGATCGCCGCCGTCATCTTCATGTTGACCATGCTCACAGGTGCGGCACAGCTCTGGTACACCAAGCGCCGCCGGGTGCAGCTATGAGTGCGATGGTCGCAGCCGGTCGCAGCCGGAACGTGAATGTGTGGTCGGTCATCGCCAGGACATTGCTCTATTCGTTCCTGGTCTGCCTTGGTGTCGTCGTCATCTATCCGCTGATCTGGATGGCGCTGAGCGGCTTCAAGGACAATGCGCAGATCTTCGGCGATCCCTTCGCCCTGCCCACCCATTGGTCGTGGAACAATTACATGCAGGCATGGAACCAGGGCGTGCGTGGCTACGTGACAGTCTCGGTGCTGGTGACCGTCGCTTCGGCCATATGCACCGTCCTGATCAGCGCCTGGACGGCCTTCGGCCTGACCCGCACCAAGATGTCGGCAAAGCCGCTGGTTATTGTCATCGTTCTGGGCGGCTTGATGCTGAGCCCCACCGTGGCGATCATTCCACTTGTGAAGATGTTGCAGGCGCTCGGTCTCTACAACACCTACTGGGCGCTGATCATTCTCTACACGGCGTTCCGTGTGCCGTTCACCACCTTCCTCATCCGCGCCTACATGCTGGATCTGCCTGAAGACATCGACGAGGCGGCGACGATGGATGGCGCCAGCGAGGGTCAGATCTTCTGGCGCATCACCTTGCCGCTGTGCCGGCCGATCATCATTTCCTGCGTCATCCTGCACGTCCTGTTCGCCTGGAACGAATATCTCTTCGCCATGATCTTCACGAGCGGCTCGGATGTGCAGACGCTGCCGGTCGGACTGACGTCGATCATGGCAACCCACGGGACCAACTATGCCGTGGTGTTCGCGGCCATGACGATCTCGGCGCTGCCTATCGTGATCGTGTTCTTTGGCGCGCAACGCTATTTCATCCGTGGCTTGGCCGAAGGCATCGGCAAATAACAATTCCCGAAAGGAGCCTTCATGCCGCAGCTCGCTGCTCATCAGCTGATCGGAGCCAATTTCAGCTTCCAGCACTTCCCCTTCGATGAGGTCGCCAGGACGATCCGAGGCTTTGGCCTGCGCGAGATCGAGCTGTGGGGGATTGCCCAGCATCTGGACCTGTTCCACGCCACGGACGCACGTGTCGAATCCGTTCGCCGGGTACTCGCCGACAACGAGCTGTCGGCCTGGTGCTTTACGCCTGAGCAGGTGTTGTATCCAATCAACATTGCCTCCGGCGACGCCGCACTGCGCCAGGACAGCATCGAGCGGTTTTGGCGTGCAGCCGACATCTGCGCGGCGCTTGGCGCCCGCTATCTCTTCCTGACGCCCGGCCGGGGCTACGAGAGCGAACCCCGGCAACCGGCATGGGACCGCGCGGTCGGTTCGATCGGCGAGATCGCCCGGCGCGCCGCCGCAAACGGGGTGCGCTGCCTGCTCGAGCCGTTGCAGCGGTTCGAGAGCAACCTCGTCAATAATGCGGCAGGCCTGCGCCAAATGCTGGATGAGGTGGGCGCCGGCAACGTCGATGTCGTGCTCGACACTGTCGCCATGGCCACGGCCGGCGACACCGTGGCCGGCTATGTCGACCTGTTCGGCTCGCGGCTGGCGCATGTTCATCTGGTCGACGGCACGCCAGGCGGGCATCTGGTGTGGGGGGAGGGCACGCTGCCGCTCGACCACTATGTCAGCGAACTCGCGCGCCTCGGCTATGCCGGTAAGTTCACCTTCGAGCCGTTCGGCAACGGCTCCTACGCGCTCGATCCGGTAAAAGCCTGGACACGCTGCCTTGGCGCCATCGCGCCGTATATCGATCGCGCAACGGTGCCGGCATGAGGTCGAAGAAGCTTATCGCGGTCGGGGACAATTGCCTTGATGCCTATTTGACCAACAACTTGATGACGGTGGGCGGCAATGCCTTGAATGTCGCGGCGCAATGGCGGCGCAACGGCTGGTCCGCGCGCTATTTCGGCGCCGTCGGGAACGATCCCGAAGGCGACGTGGTGCTTGCCGAACTGCAAGGTGCCGGCCTATCTCCGGACGACGTCGAACGGCGTCCCGGCGATACGGCCGTCACCTTGCTGCGCGATGAATCCGGCGACCGGAAGTTCCTGCACGAATCCTTCGGTGTGGGCGAAAACTACATGCCGGCGCCCGCGCATTATGCGGTCATCGCCGCGGCCGACTGGGTGCATCTCGGCACCAACGCCAACAAGCACCTTGTTCAACGATTGGTGGCGGACCATGTGCCGTTCAGCATCGATCTATCGACCGCCCATATGGCGCTGCCGCTCGACGGTGTCCCGCTTTTGTTTGCGTCCGGACCGGACGATGTCGATGTTCCCATCGAGCCATCGCTGGGCGCGCTCAGGGCGGCCGGCGCAAGGCAGGTGGTTTTGACCTGTGGTCGACGCGGCTCCTACTTCGACGATGGCACGAATGTCGTGCATGCGCCGGCGACGCTTGTCGATGTCGTGGATACGTGTGGCGCCGGCGACAGTTTCATTGCCACTTTCCTCGCCGGCTTCCATTTCGGCGGCCTCGGCGCCCTGGAGGCATTGCACAGGGCGTCGATCGCGGCGGCGCAGACCTGCACCCATCTTGGCGGGTTTCCCCAGAGACCGCGTCCGATGCCCGATTGGCTGCCAGCCAAATATGCCAGCTTCATTGTCGATGCGCAGGGAGCCCAAGCGTGACTACAATTCGTTTGCGGCAGCCTGCGGTCGCGCTTGCATCTGACCGGTCGTTTTGGCTGCAGGACATTGCCGCCGCCCCTGCGACCGAGCCATTGCGAGGCGACGAGCGCGCCGACGTGGTGATCGTCGGTGGCGGCTATACCGGTCTGTGGACGGCGCTGCGGATCCTTGAACTGGCGCCGCAAACGCGGGTGGTGATCCTTGAAGCCGATCTGTGCGGATCGGGGGCCTCGGGGCGCAACGGCGGTCAGGTCCATTCATGGTTCGCCGAAATCGACCAGATCAGTGCGGTCGTCGGTCTCGAGGAAGCGCGCCTGCTGTGCGCCGACACGGTGGCATCGATCGCGGAGCTGAAGACGCTGCAGCAAAACGGCACCATAGACATGGACCTGAGGCTGGATGGATGGCTGTGGACCGCAAGCTCCATTGCGCAGGAAGGCGCCTGGGAGACCGCCGTGGCCTTGACGGCAGCTGTTGGAGAAAACCGTTTCAGGCCGCTGACGGCCGAGGACATTCAACGCCGCACCGGTTCATCGGCCTCCTATGTCGGCGTCGTCGAGACCACTGCCGGCACGGTCCATCCCGCCAAACTTGCCATCGGATTGCGCAAGCTGGCACTGACACGCGGCGTCATCATCCACGAGCGCAGCCCGGTCCTCGCCATCGAACCGGGCATGACATGCACGGTGCGCACGGCGCATGGCGCGGTACGGGCTGACAAAATCGTGCTTGCCGCCAACGGCTGGCTTTCGGCGCTGCCGGAACTGCGACGGCATCTTTATGTCGTCGGCAGCGAGGTGATTGCCACTGCCGCCGTCCCCGAACTGCTCGACAGCATCGGCTGGCGCGACGGTGCCTCGATATGCGATTCCCAGGCCCAGGTGCTCTACTACCAGCGCACCATCGGGGGCAGGGTGGTCTTCGGTCGTGGCAGCGGCAACGTCGCCTTCAGTGGAAATTTGGGCGCCAGCTTCAACCGCAGCCCGGAGCACGGCCGCGACAATATGCGAGAGCTGCATCGGGTCTACCCCTCGCTGCGCGGTGTGGCGATCGAATATGACTGGTCGGGGCCGATCGACTGCGTGCCTGAACACGTTCCTGTCTTCGACCACCTGCGCGATCATCCCAATATCTTCTACGGCATGGGATTTAACGGCACCGGCATCGCGCAGACGCCGATAGCCGGACGCATTCTGGCGAGCCTGGTGCTCGAGCGAAAGGATCGCTGGAGCGAAAGCGGTCTGGTCGGCATCGAGCGGCGCATGTCGCTGCCGCCCGAGCCGTTGCGATATCTCGGCGCCAGACTTGTCCGCGCCGCGGTGCGCCGCAAGAACGAGGCCGAGATCCGCAACCGCAAGGCGGGCAGGATCACCAATCTTTTGGCGGCACTGAAGCCAGGCAGGCGCAAGAAGTAGCCGGGCATCTGGCTCATCGTCACGCTCTTCAAACCATGAGCCGGCACGTGCCGTCCCGATGACGGTGGACGCGGCATTGCGATCAGGGTGCTTGCTGGGTTGATCGACGTACATTCTTAAAGCGGAGTGCGTCGACCTTGTTCTAACGTATTCATGTTGGCCGTATCGCCATCACACCTATGCTTGGCGCACTTGCGGCTTTCCATTCGAGGGCGGGCCAACGGATCCGCGTGCAATGATGGCGGTCGGCAAAACGAGCTTTTCCGCCGGGCGGGAATCTCCCTTCAATCGCCGGATGAGCAATTCCGCGACGCTCTTGCCAAGCGCGTAGACGGGCTGGTCGATAACGGTGATGGGCGGCGTGGTGACGCTCGTCCAGTCCGCATCATGGAAAGTGATGAGCGAAATGTCTTCGGGAACCCGCAGGCCGCGCTCGCGGGTCACCTTGAAGATCTCCAGCGCAATGACGCTGTCGGAGGCGAGGATCGCCGTCGGCCGATCCGGCGCCGACAGCATCTCGCCGGCAACCCTGCGCGTTTCGGTGGGGCTTGTCGCGCCAAGGCGAACAAAGCGTTCTGGCCGATCAAGTCCGGCCTCTCGGCACACGGTGAGGAAACCGTCGATGCGCTCACGGACCGACGAGGTGTAGATCTGCCCGAGATCGCGGTACTCGTGCCCTTCGGCGTCGACCGCGGTCACATAGGCGATGTTGCGGTGGCCGGCATCGGCTAGAAAGCGGGTCGCCAGCATGGCGATGCCGCGATCGTCGGTCGTGACCGTATCGACATCCAGATCTGCCAGCGCCCTATCCAGCAGGGCAAGCGGTCGGCCCGAGCGGTGGATATCGCGCAGGTGCGCGATGTCGCGCGATTCCGACGGCGTGACGATCAGCCCGTCGACGCGCTTGCCGATGAGCAGTTTCACGGCCGCCTTTTCCGCCTCGATCTTCTCGCCGGAATTGGCCAGGATGACGTTGAACCCGGCTGCCTTTGCCGCGTCGCTGATGCCGCGTACCGCGAGGCTGAAGAACGGGTTCTCGATGTCGCCGACAACCACGCCGATGATGCCGGAGCGGCCGGTCGTCATGCTGCGGGCGAGCTCGTTCGCACGATAGTCCAAGGCCTTGGCCGCGGCCATGACTTCCGCGCGGATCATGTCGCTGACGACGCCGTATCCGCCGAGCACGCGCGCGGCTGTCGCTTTCGAAACATTGGCCGCACGGGCGACGTCGCTGACCGTTATCGACGGGGTCTTGGGGGCGGTTCTTTTCATCGGATGACGACTACAAGAGTTGTTGACGGGAGGTCAACGTGGCGATAACGATTAACAAAGAGACCGGTCTCATGCAATATGAGACCGGTCTCTTTAGAAGGAGTGGAGCCGAGAGGCGTGACGGACCGTGATTTCGGCAAGGGCATGTCGGGGCGCCAGATGGCGGCTCGACGGAAATACCAAGAAGAACAGACCTTCAGAGTGGAGAAAGACATGAGCAGCAAAGAAATTCTCAAGTCGTTGATGTGCCCGGTCAGAACCGGCGCAATGGCTCTTATGGCGATGTGCCTCGGCGCCGGGCTGGTTTCAGGAGCGGCCGCCGCGGATGACAATCCCTATGGCCTTATTGATGCGAAGGTCATTAGCGTCGGGACCATGGGCGATGCCAAACCCTACGCTTTCACCCAGGCCGATGGGTCGTTCACCGGCTTCGACATCGAATTGTTCCGCAACGTCGCGAGCCGCCTTGGCTTCAAGCCCGACCAGGTGATCTTCACCGGCCAGGAATTCTCGGCGCTGATGCCTTCGGTTGCAAACGAGCGCTTCGATGTCGCGGTCGCGGCAATCGGCACGACGGAAGCACGCAAGAAGACCGTCGACTTTTCCGACGGGTATATCGCAGGCTATCTCTCCGTGCTTACCGCCGACAAGGCGATCACGGCGGCGGACGGGCTCAAGGGCAAACGTCTCGGCGTCGTACAGGGCACGCTCCAGGAAATCTACGCGGCGAAGAATTTTGTCGGAACCGATCTCGTCAAATTCCCCGACAACAACTCCGCCGTTTCGGCGCTTAACAACGGAACCGTGGATGCCCACTTCCTCGATTACGAGGCCGCCAAGGACTATGGCCTTCGCTACCCGAACCTGAAGATCGCGGTCAATATTCCTTCCTTTGACGCGCCGGCCGGCTTTGTCCTGCGCAAGGGCAACGACAAGCTCCGCAATGCGCTGAACACCGCCCTTCACGCGGCCATGCAGGACGGCACCTGGAAGACGCTTTATGAAAAGTGGTTCCCCGGCTCGCCGATGCCCGACCAGTATCTTCCCAAGAAGTAGACCGTACCCGGCCGCTGGCTTTCATGCCGGCGGCCGGATTACGCCTCCGTCCTTGATGCGGACGATGTAAATAGCGCAACCAAAAGGGGGGCGAATGAACTGGCTCGAAAACCTGCGGCGCAGTTTCCTCGACTGGCACGCAATGGCGGACGTGCTGCCCAGCATGATCACCATCGGATTGAAGAACACCTTGATCCTCGCCGCCGCGTCGACAGTACTGGGTGTCATCCTCGGCATGATCCTGGCGGTCATGGGCATCTCGCAATCGCGCTGGCTGCGCATTCCGGCGCGGGTCTACACGGATATATTCCGTGGGCTGCCGGCGATCGTCACCATCCTGCTGATAGGCCAGGGCTTTGCCCGCATCGGCCGTGAAATCTTCGGCCCTTCGCCCTTTCCGCTCGGCATTCTTGCGCTGAGCCTGATCGCCGGCGCCTATATCGGCGAAATATTCCGCTCGGGCATCCAGAGCGTCGAGCGCGGGCAGATGGAGGCCTGCAGGGCGCTCAGCATGAGCTACGGCCAAGGCATGCGCCTGATCGTGATACCGCAAGGCATCCGCCGCGTCTTGCCGGCCCTCGTCAACCAGTTCATCGGCAACGTCAAGGATTCAAGCCTTGTCTACTTCCTCGGTCTGCTCGCCTCGGAGCGCGAGATCTTCCGTGTCGGTCAGGACCAGGCAGTGGTCACCGGAAACCTCTCGCCATTGCTTCTGGCCGGCGTGTTCTATCTCATCATCACCGTGCCGTTGACCCATGTGGTCAACTATATCGACAACTCGCTGCGGGTCGGAAAGCAAAAGGCCGGCCTCGTCGTCAGCGGCCTGGCCGAAGTGAGCGAACTGGAGGGCGCCACCGGCAGTGCACCTTCGGAGGCCGGCTCGGATGCCCGCTCAGCGCTGCCCCGCTTCAAGGGCGGCAGTCTCGCCATCACCGATCTCGACATGGCCTATGGCAACCTCGATGTTCTCAAAGGCGTCAGCCTGGCAGTCAAGCCTGGCACGGTCACATGCGTGATCGGCCCATCAGGTTCGGGCAAGTCGACCCTGCTGCGCTGCCTCAACCGCCTGGTCGAGCCCAAGGGCGGTGAGGTGTTGCTCGATGGTGCGAGCATCCTGGCGATGAAGCCTGAAAAACTGCGCCGGCGTGTCGGCATGGTTTTCCAGCAGTTCAATCTGTTTCCCGACCACACCGCGCTCGAAAACGTCATGCTGTCGCTGACCAAGGTAAAGGGGCTCCCTGTACAGGAAGCTGAGCGCATCGCCGAGGCGCGCCTTGCCGACGTCGGGCTTGCGACCCGCAAACACCATCGTCCAGGGAGCCTTTCCGGTGGCCAGCAGCAGCGTGTGGCAATCGCTCGTGCATTGGCGATGGACCCGGAGGTCATCTTGTTCGATGAGGTAACGAGCGCACTCGATCCAGAACTGGTGAAGGGTGTGCTCAACCTCATGGCGGATCTCGGCCGGCGCGGCATGACAATGGTCGTGGTGACGCATGAAATGGGCTTCGCCCGCAAGGTCGCCGATCAGGTCGTCTTCATGGATGAAGGCCGCATCATCGAGGCCGGCACGCCTGCCGCGATTTTCGACACGCCGAAAAGCCCACGTCTGAAGCACTTCCTTGCCGAAGTGCTTTGATCACGCATGAGCCCTTCAAGACGGCCGCCCAAACCAACCTCCACCAGTGAAAGATATCTCATGGCTGCATCACATCAGGTTTCCAAGGTCGTTGTCGTCGGCGGCGGCATTTTTGGCGTCTCCTCGGCCGTTCATCTTGCAAGGCTCGGCATCGAGACCGTGCTGGTCAATGATGGACCGCTCGCCAAGGGAGCTTCCGGCCGCTCGCTCGCCTGGATCAATTCGGCGCGCAGGCGCTCGGCTGAATATCATCGCCTGCGCATGATCGGTATCGACCGCTACCGCAGTTTGTCGGCGCGATGCCCGGATGCCGCCTGGCTGCGTTTCGACGGTGGCCTGACGTGGGATGCGGACGATGCCTCAAACGAGATCGCCGATGTCTTCGCTCACGAAAAACGTCTCGGCTATGATGCGCAGCATCTGTCCGCGGACGCCATAAGGTTGGTCGCGCCGGGTGTCTGCGCAAGCGCTGTCACGCCTCAAGGCGCGATCTTCAACCCGGGCGAGGGCTGGGTCGACCTGCCGTCGCTGATCGAAATATTGATCGCGGAATTCGTGGAGCGGGGCGGCCAGGTGGTCACCGAGGCCGGACGCGCTACCGTCACCGTCGCCAACGGCCGCGCCACCGGCGTCACCACCACCAGCGGGATCAGCTTCGCCGCCAACGCGGTGCTTCTGGCGACCGGTGCGGATGTGCCGCGAATGGTCGCCGTGGCCGGTCAGCGTATTGCCGATGGGACACCAATCGCGCTGCTGGTCAGGACCAAGCCAGTCGACTTGCCTCTACGCGCCGTGCTCAACACGCCGCGCGTCGCCATCCGGCCGACGCCTGATGGCGCCCTCGCGCTCGATTCTGCCTGGTCGGAAGAACAGGTGGTAGTCAATCCGGACGGGACTTATCGCGTAAAAGCATCGACCATCCAGGGGCTTCTCGACGAAGCGTCGAATGTTCTCGACGGTCATCCGAAATTGGAATTGGAGAGCTACGGTGTCGGGCCCAAGCCAATCCCCGGAGACGGCGAGCCGGTCTTCGGCCAGTTGCGGGAGATCGAGGCGTATTACGTCGCCTTCAGCCACAGCGGCGCAACACTTGGCTTGATTGCCGGCGAACTGCTTGCAACCGAGATCGCCACCGGAACAGAGCACCCACTCCTTGCAAGCTTTCGACCGTCTCGATTTTCACTTTAGCCCGCCAATTCGCCTCGGAATGGGATGTAATGTGGCATGCCTGGGGTTTCGCTAGCCGAGACGGCGGCCGCCTGGCCGCTTACGCGCACCGAACCTGACACAGCGAATATGTTCCGGAACATTTTCTCCACGTTGAAGTTGGACAGCGCGAGGACCGTCTTTCGTCCAAGCTCAACCAGCGCTGAGAAATTCCATGACCAACCAACACCCCAAGACTAAACAGCCCACGGACTAGGATCTGCGAGACAACCCGGGAATCGGCACCTCGAAGGGCGCGGTCAAGGGCGGCGATATGCTCGACGAGAACGATGCTCTCGATGGGGACAATACGTTCGAAGGCGATGTCGAGAACGACGTCACGCCTCAGGGCGGCATCAACCCTGACCAGACCGGACGCACGAACAAGTAGGAGGCACCTTGCCATGGCCGGCCGGAAGACCCACGAGCAGCAGCTGCGCATCATCGAAAAGCGCGAGAACACCAGCAATGCCGGCGACGATTTCAATGCCGAGGATGAGCTGAAGAGAACCAAGCAGGAGCGCGAGGCGCGGCAAGGCGGCGCCAATCTGCGCGACGAGGGCGTGGAATTGACCGACAAGGATGATCGCCAGATGATCCGCGGCGAAAACCAGGAGAGCGAGCACCACAAGCGCAGGCAGGACGACTAAGCCTGTCGTCTTTAAGGCTATCGAGGAGCCATGCCAGACTACCGGCACGCCAGGCACCGCATGGTCGAGGCGCACATCGCCCGCCGCGGTGTGCGCGACGAACGAGTCCTTTCGCCACTGAGGCGGAATCCCGCGCGAGAAATCGTCGACGAGGGGTGCGAGGAGTTCGCCTATGGGGACGGTCCGGGCGGCGTTGCGCTCTGGCTATAGGGACCTGCAAAGACGCGACCTGAACATCGGCCAGCTCTGCCGCGAGAGCTTTTGGCGATCAGACAGCCTCGGCCACTACATGCAATCCTCGGCCTCGCAGCAGTTCGATGCCTTCGTCTGTTCGATCGCACCTCGCCTGTTCAGCCGCTGACTGCCGAACAGCGCGTCATCGGGTGGTACTGAGACCTTTGCCTTCGGCACCTGAATGCGGCCTTGCCTTCGGGCACGGAACATCTCACCGACTTTCTGGTTAGGCAGGCCGGATGAAGGGAGCTTTGCGCATGGCCACTAATTTGGAAGACGGCAAGACCGCTCAATCTTCCGACGACTTGCATGGCGGCAATCGCGGCGGCGACAAGGACCAGCGTAAGACTGACAAGACCGCGAACAAGAGCAGCCAGGCGGCGGGATCCGCATCGCGGTAGGACCGAGACATGCCGACCGCCGCGGACATCCTCATCGAGACGCTGATCGACTGGAACGTCGATATCATCTTTGGCCTGCCGGGCGACGGCATCAATGGCATCATGGAGGCGCTGCGCAGGCGGCAGGACCGTATCCGCTTCATTCAGGTGCGGCACGAGGAATCCGCGGCGTTCATGGCGTGCGCCTACTCAAAATGGACAGGCAAGCTCGGTGTCTGCCTCGCAACTTCCGGCCCTGGCGGCACACACCTCCTGACGGGACTCTACGATGCCAAGCTCGACCAAGCGCCGGTGCTCGCCATTACCGGCATGCAGTTCCACGACCTCATCGAGACCTTCACCCAGCAGGATGTCGACTTGACGCGCGTCTTCAGCGATGTCGCCGTCTTCAACGCGCAGGTCTCCGACGCGGCGCATATGGATAGCCTGGCCGGTCTCGCCTGCAGGTCGGCGCTGGCACGTCGCGGCGTTGCGCATCTGTCGATCGCTAGCGATGTGCAGGAGCACACGCTCGACCAGGCCAAGCGCTCGAAGCGCAACAAACCGTCGCATACGCCGGATCGTTGGTTCGAAGGAAGCAGGCTTCCCGACGAAGAACAACTTGCGAAAGCCGCCGAGATCCTGAACGGCGCGACGAAGGTCGCGATCCTCGCCGGTCGGGGCGCGCTTGGTGCCAGGCACGAGTTGGAAGAGACGGCGGAGCTGCTTGGTGCCCCCGTCGCAAAGGCCTTGCTCGGTAAGGCTGCCTTGCCCGACGATCACCCGCTGACGACTGGCGGCATCGGAATTCTCGGCACGCTGCCGTCGCAGGAAATCATGGAGGAATGTGACGCGCTGCTCGTCGTCGGCTCGACCTTTCCCTACATCGAATACTACCCGAAGCCGGGACAGGCGCGCGGGGTGCAGATCGAGCGCGACCCGCAGCGCATCGGCCTGCGCTATCCCGTTGAGGCCGGCCTTGCCGGCGATGCCGCCGTGACGCTGCGATTGCTGAACAAGCGCCTGAAGCGCAAGGATGATCGCAGCTTCCTCGAGAAGGCGCAGGCGGGCATGCGACGCTGGCGCGAGATGATGGCGCAGTCGGAGCAAAAGGCCGCCACTTCGCTCAAGCCCCAGGTGGTCACACGCGCATTTGGGAAACGATTGCCCGATGAGGCGATCCTGGTTGCCGATTCCGGCCAGAACACCGAGATGGCAGCCCGCCATATCGAACTGCGTGACGGGCAGGCCTTCGGCGTCTCGGGCGCGCTGGCCTCGATGGCATGCGGACTGCCCTACGCGATCGCCGCGGGCCTGGCCTTTCCCGGCCGGCCGGTCTTCGCGGTCGTCGGCGACGGCGGTCTCGCGATGCAGCTCGGAGAGTTCTCGACGGCAGTTCGGTACCGGGTCCCACTCAAGGTGCTCGTGCTCAAGAACGGCATGCTCAATCAGATCGCCTGGGAGCAGATGATGTTCCTCGGTAACCCGCAATTCGCCTGCGAACTCCAGCCCATCGACTTCGCCATGGCCGCCGAAGCCATGGGCGGCATTGGCTACAGCGTCTCTCGCGCCGAGGAGGTGGAAGGCGTTCTCGACGCTGCCCTGGCTGCTGAGGGTCCGGTGGTCATCGAGGCCGTGGTCGATCCGTACGAACCGATGATGCCACCGAAGATGCCACCGGATTATGCGAGAAATTTCCGCAAGGCGCTACCGGATACCCCCGGACGCGCGGAAATCGAGGCGAATGTGGCGCAAGAGCCGCTGAGGTCGATGATTACCGCCGGCGAGAAAGACTGACCACACGCAAGAAGGAGCACGAGTTGAACAAGACCGACAGCGGCACCGCAAATCGCGGTTCGCCGGACCTCATGGGCGGCGACCAAGCGTGCAAGGCCGAGGAATGGGGCGGTGGCTCGAAAGCCGCCAAGGGACCGATCACGGAACCGGATCGACACAACCGCAACTCCAACCAAAAAAGGACCTGACATGCAGGATGCCCAGCAGAAATATCCTCAGCCGCCGCTTCCCGAACAGCAGCAGGACATGCCCGGCTACACCGACGAGATGGATCCACGGCCCGACCACGGAGAGGAGAGCTATCGCGGCAGCGGTAAGCTGACGGACCGCGTCGCGCTGATCACCGGCGCGGACTCGGGCATCGGCCGGGCGGTGGCTATCGCGTTTGCACGCGAAGGCGCCGACGTCATCATCTCCTACCTTGAAGAGGACGAAGATGCGCAGGAGACGGCGCGCTTGGTCGAGGAAGCGGGGCGCAAGGCGGTGCTCGCACGCGGCGACATCTCGGACGAAATCTTCGCGCGGTCGCTTGTGCAGCGAGCTATCGATGAATGCGGGCGCCTGGACATCCTCGTCAACAATGCAGCCCACCAGGCGTCGTTCGAGAAGCTGGAGGACATCAGCGCGGAGGAATGGGATCTCACCTTTCGCACCAATGTCTATGCGATGTTCTATCTGTCCCAGGAAGCAGTGAAGCACATGGAACCCGGCTCGACCATCATCAACACATCCTCGATCAACGCGACCAGTCCCTCGCCGGCACTGCTTGCCTACGCCACTACCAAAGGAGCGATCGCCAACTTCACCGCCGGACTTGCAGGACTGGTAGCTGAACGCGGCATTCGGGTAAACGCGGTCGCTCCCGGGCCGATTTGGACGCCGCTGATCCCGTCGACAATGCCCTCTGAGAAGGTCAAGGAGTTCGGGAAGAACACACCGCTCAAGCGTCCCGGGCAACCGGCAGAGCTTGCAGCGACCTATGTGCTGCTTGCCTCGGAAGGATCGAGCTACACCACCGGCGCACTCTACGAGGTCACCGGTGGACGGCCGATGCTTTGAGCGAGCGTACCTGCCAGCTCCACGGCGCCCACTCCCGGTAGCACACCGACATGTGGCGAGGCTCATGCGCGATCAGGATCGCGGACAACCGCCACGTCCGCAAACTGGTCGAGGCGGATGCCGAAGCCTCCCACCAGACCCTGAACCGGAGGTTGGTAGACGGGAAGCTGACTTCATTCCGGGTCAACCGGAGCGTCAGCTTTCCGGGAGGGGCAAACGCTGGGTGAATGTCCCCGATAGACGCCTTGCAGCCATGCCGCCGTCGCGTTGTGAGACTGATTTGGCGACCAGCAAAACAGCAGCCTCTACGACTCGTCCCTCTCATCGCGCAAATTAGACACAACGCGGCGGTTCTGCGACCTGCAGGCGGAGTCGGGGCAGTCGCGGACCAGCCTGTCCTTGCCGTAGCCCTTGGCCCACATGCGGTTCCGGTCTATGCCGCCGGCGGCGAGGTAGTCCATCACCGCATCGGCGCGCTGCTGTGACAGCGCCGTTTCGCTTGCGCCGGGATCGTCGGCGAAACCCTGCAGCTTGAGCAGCCAGCGCGGATGCTTTGTCAACCAGGCGATCTGGGTGTCGAGGGTGGCCTTGGCGACAGAATCGAGCGCGGCCGAACCTTTCGTGAAGTAGGTGCGGCGGCCGACATTGAGGATAAAATCCTCCTCGCTGCCCGGTTGCACGTTCTGGAAGCCGGCAATCTCGGCGTTGGTGACGTCGGGCGTCGACGGGGCCAGCGTGTTGCTGGTCGAGCAGGATGTGGCCACAACCAGCAGGCCGGCGGCGAGCAGCCGGCGCGTGTTTTCAATCATGCGGTTCATGATGCGCCAATCATTCGACAGTGGTGGAAGCGGGCGCCTGGTCGGCGATGTGCGGCAGGACCTCCACCGCGGTGCCGATCGGGCACCGCTGGTAGAGGTCGATGATATCTTCGGGGAACATGCGGATGCAGCCGCTGGAAGCGTCGGTGCCGATGCTCCATGGCTCCAGCGTGCCATGCAGGCGGTAGCCGATGTCGGCGCCGTCGCGGTACAGATAGAGCGCTCGCGGCCCGAGCGGATTGTTGGACGCGCCGCCCGCGATCATGGGCGGCAGGTCCGGTTTGCGCTCACGCATTTCGGGGGGCGGGACCCATTGCGGCCACAGCGCGCGGCGATCGATCGTCGCGCGGCCGTACCATTTGAAGCCTTCCTTGCCGACGCCGACGCCGTAGCGGATGGCAGTCTTGTTTTCCATGATGAGGTAGAGGAAGTGGTGGCGGGTATCGACCACGACGGTGCCGACCGGCTCGCTGCTGAAATACTTGACGATCTGGCGATGCCATCTCTTGTCGATCTTGGCGAAGTTGGTCTTGCGATAGACGAAATCGTTATCGCTGGCGGTACCGGCGAAAAAGGATTTTGCCCCCGCGGCTTGAACAATATTGCTGGTTCCACCGACCGCGACCAGCGCCAGACCGCCGAGCACGACACCCCTGCGTGATAAAACCATCGGCAATCCCCCATGCCTTAAGCCTGGCGAACCATAGTTGAGAATGATTTCGGCTCAAAGTGGAAAAATGGTGCAGTGGGTGGGCCGCAAGCGGTCTGTCCGCTTGACGGCAAAATAGCGACTGCCCGCCGGCTCACGCCGGCGAGCTTTTTTGTGCGGACGGGAACATCCTCGCTCCAAGGGTGTTCTGTCACACCCGGCTCGTTCTTCATCGGTCGTGCCGGTGACCAAGATGTCCCCTCATTCATCATGGTCGGCCCGCGCAGCCTTGACCGCACGCGCGGGCCATCCCATCACAAGGCCCGCTGGCTCACGCTGGCGGGTTTTTCCGCGTCCATGCGCCGACACTCATCTTCGCATGCCTGTCACAACGAGCCAGGCGGATTCCAGTATCCGCACGCGGCGAGGAGGACTTGCGACATGCCTCGCTGCGGGATTTTCGCGATGAGAGTCTACCTAGCTCCTGCTGAACGCCATGGCTGACCACCGGGCGCGTTTGGACGACCTTCCAGTCGAAAAGCGCGCGGCAATCGCACCTTAGGCGAAGAGGCTTTGCTTTGTTGATGCAGTTGTCATCGCATCAATCGTGGGTAGCAATGCGGTTGTTGCGTGTTGTTGGAGAGATGGGGTTTCCCGAAAAGAATGAACATGCGCAGACAAAAGAAGCGAGCAGGATGCCGTGAGTACATCTGCCAAATATCTATTACCTCATATGTGCTCGCTCCTCGGAAGGCGATCCCGCCACCCTCTCGACAGTGAAGATGGCGGGATCTCAACCGGCGACAAGGGACTTCGATCGACGGTCGGTTTCCAATTCCGCGTCCGGCTGCGTGTTCCGCCGTTCGGGCTTCTTCCAACCGCAATCAGACGCAAGTCCTATCCCATAAGACTGATGGCCAAATTCGGAACATCCGCTGAAGCATTGCGTTCGGCAGCGTGAAACCCCAAGGCAAAGGATGACTAATCATGTCGAATTGCGAGACTGCAAAATCACATTCGTTAGGAAATCGCGTGGCTGATCTCACAGCCAAGATGCGTGAAGCGCAGATTGACGCGGGTGAAATGATGGCCTTCCACAAGGTTGCAACTATGTTGGAGGACAGCCAAGGACGTATCAATGGCGACGACTTGATCGCCGCATCCTTCGTTCTGCTGGAGGACCGGGCGCCCGAGTGACCCTGCGTTGGTCGGCTTCGATCGTTCCTTGATCAGCACTGCGCAGCCGTTTTTTTGTCACGGCTGGCGTCGCGGGAATAGCGCAAGGCTGGAGGGTGCTGTTAGGGCCGCCGCGCCTAACAGCCAAGAGACACCGCTTCGAATTCGACCGCCAGGCGCTCGCCCGCTTTGTCCGAGGGAGGGCATTCACTTTGAAGGCAGCTACGGCGTGTCCTCGCTATCAGTGCCATGCATGCTGGAGCCATGCATGAAGGACTGGATCTCGTCCGCATCGATCTTGCCGTCACCATTCTCGTCAATGCTACTGAACATCCTGCCCACCGCGCGTTGAACCTCGTCCTCGGACACCGATCCGTCGCCATCGGTGTCCAACAGCCCGAACATCAGTCGCATGCCGGCACCGCGCATCAGCTGATGATGCCAGCGTCCAGCCATTCTGTGTCCACGATCGCGGCCACCGTGGTTCTGCCAACGGCCGCCATCTTCATCGTGTCGGTCAGCACCCTCGTTGCGATCGCCTTGATAGTTGCGACTATCTTCCTCGCGGAAACCTTCTTCGGAACCGCGATCCTGCTGCATTCTCTCCCGGACAGCTTGCTCAACCATCTGGCGGATCATTTCGCGTGTTGGTGCATCCGCTTGTCCGGTCGCATCCGGCAACTGTCCGGCGGTCGGCGGTTCGGTTGCCGGAGCGGGTGCAGGTGTCGAGGGTGATGGTGTTCCGCTTGTCTGGGCGAGTGCGGGGGAGGTCAGGGCAATGAAAACGGCGGCCGCGGCCGTCGTGCTGTGTGGAAATCTCATGGCATGCTCCATCAGTGCTTTCGCTTGAAGGCCAAACTGGAGCTCGATGTGATTGTTCCCCGAAGGGATCAGGTCACGGCGAAGTTACTGAGGCATGCCCCCGTCTGAGGTAGATCAGGGTCTTCGCCAGAGAATAATTCGGCTCCTCTTCCCTAGGCACAAGAGGAACCGGCGCCCACTTTTGCGGGCAATGAACGTTGGACATTCGGCCTCGCCAATTTTCTGCCAATCGAACATACCGACGCACCAATTCCCTCTGCGTCCTCTCCTTTCGTGGGACGGAAGCCGTTTCGACCGCACGCCGTCAATCGCGAATCCCGCGTCCATATGCTGCGCGGCCATGATGCATATTTTTTATGTCACGGACCTCTGTCCGTCTGGACACCATGTTAGCCAGCGCTAAATCAGAGCAATGCGACGCCTCCTGCTGGGACTTACAGTTTTTCTCTTTTGGACCACGTTGCTTCAGGCCGAGGCCTGGCAGCCCTTCGGCGTCCGACAGCTTGGCTTTAGTTTCGATATTCCTCCGAATTTCGTCCTGACCCAGAATTCGGAGCAGGGCGCGGCTTTTCAGGGCCCAAGAGACGCGTTTCTGGTCGTTTGGGGCGCGCGACTGGGCAAAGCAAGTTTTCGCGCCGAGATTGAACATCGCATGATCGAGGACGAAAAGGCCGGTTGGCGACTGACCTATCGGCGCCTAGCCCCGAAATGGGCCAGCTACTCCGGGGTCAAGAATGGCGAGATTCGCTACGTCCGTGCAATTATGGTCTGCAACCAGCGTGCCGCGCTTTTCACAATGAATTATCGGAAATCCGAAAAGAAACCGTATGACCCTGTTGTTGTGCGCATGGTCCGGTCCCTGAGAGCGGAAGGATGTTAGCCAGCAAAAGGCGAGGTTGCCGTACTGTGCTTCCCTCGGCTAAGGGCCCAGTGGTCAACACGGCTCCCCAATAGCCCCGCCCAGTCACATGAAAGCAAGCACCGGCAGATATGCGGCCGAACGTTCTCACGCTGGCTCAGCCGCTCAAAGCCCATCACCGAAAAGCTGCTTAGTGCGGTCGCCAGCTAGAGCTACCACTGAGCCATTCCCGCTGCGGCTGGGTAGCGCCTCAGTTCCGTACGCGTTCATACCAAGAACGGGCGGGGCGAACGTCCTGATAGAGCTACGGCTGTAGAAGCGCGCCGCCAAACTGCGCCCACAAGCGCTCGCACTCTCTCGCCCTTAGGCTCGGGGTACCGGGCGCGCCATAGAAGACCATGGCGCCGCGAATGTCGTATCCAAGCACCGAGGCGTTGGCCACGAACTGGATGGCTCTTCCCAAGCTGGTGATGCCGATGTCGACCTCACCTTTGTTGGTGAGGTCGACCACGCCTACTATTTCCGCATTGGCGCTCCTGCCCGCCAAAACGGCCGTCGACATCGAATCATGCACGGCAAGAAGCATTTCGGTGAGTTGCCCGGTGGAAGGGCTCTACAAACGCTTAAACGTCAGGTTTGTTCCCAACTGGCCTTGGCGGCTTTCCTACGACCAAGAATGCGACTGCGATTACGCGTATCAATAGAATCACTGCGAACAGGATTGCCATGATTTCCGCGCACTGTATCGGATCACTCCGCGGCGAAGAAAACCCCGCAACATATCTCAGATAGCGGCGGGTGTTCGGCTGTAAGAACCAAACTGAGACCCGCGGCCTCTCATGTGCGCGTAGTTGACATCGTCTGCTGGCCCGAACGGTCAAGCCGAAGAGCCCAGTTCCTCTCAGCATCGAGCAGTTCATTCTGCTCAATCAAGCCATTCATAAACAGCCTGAGTATATGCGCAGCTATGCGCTCTCCGTTCTGCGAAGCAAGAGGTAGGGCGCGCTCTTTGCAGACCGTGTGACAAACCTGGGCGAGCATCTCAATCTCGCTTGGCCCCAAAAACCGACCCGGATACAACATACCGTTTTCCTGTTGGAGAGTTGGAATGGCTATCCATTACGCAGGGTCACCGGCAGCCACAATCAACTATGATAGTGAGATGTCGAGTCCCGGTGGAAAAAACAGTGAGGTCCCAAAAGCGGTCGCGCTTGTCTCCGATTGACAGATGCCTCGACGCTACACCGACCAGCGCTACCGCACCCGCTTCATCGACGCGGCTTTGCAAAGGCCTATGACCAGTTCGCTACCAGCTGCCGGACCGCCCAGGCGAGCATGCCGCCGGCCATCACCGAAAGCGCGATGTCGTGGATGAGGCAGCCTTTTCCGTATACATCCAGTTGTTACGCTGCGCATCTGCTTCGGTTCGAAAACTCGCCGCGAGCCTGGCGTGCTCGCGTGTCCGGGCCGAAAACGCCTTCACAGCCCACATGTTGATAACGACATCGATGAGGCTGCCGCCGACCTCGTTGGCATAGGATGCTTCCCGGCAAGGGCATCGACCAATGCCCCGGGGCCGACCAGCACGAACCTGCGGGGGCTTTCCCGGAACAAAGCGTCGACGATCCGGTTCGGCAGGGAAGCGGCCAAAATTCATGCCATCGGAGATGCCGAGGCAGATGACAGATGAAAGGGAAGCTGAAGATGACGAAGTCTCGCGACCGCACCGTTCCCGGCGACGGCAAGATCGAAACCGGCCCGAACACATCTCCGCAACAGGATCCGGCAGAGGGGTCGCGCGAGACAGTCGATCGCGAACTCGAGCGGACAGACGACGATAATAATTCCGACGAAGTGGAACGCTTGCGCCGAGACCTGCGGAAAGGGGTGGCGGAAGAGACCGAGCTTCCCGAACGCGGCTCGGCCTGAGGATCGCCGGAACCTTGCCAATGGAAGGCTCGACGCCGGTCGGATCGCTGCTTGCTTCGTGCCTTTAGCGCACCGGCCACACAACCCATGCGCGGCGGTGACCCAGGACGGCGAGAACGGCCGCGCGACGGTCCACTCTGTTCCAGCAAACTCGGCTCGCCGAAAGCAACCACCTCTGGCGTTAGGGCCTGACGAGATGCCACCTGTCCAGGTCGCATGGCGCCAGGGTCGGAAATCTCTATCAGGCTGCGCCGGCCTCCTGGCTGCGCTGCGAGCGGGCACTGTCGCGGGCTGCGGCAGTGCCTCCGGGAAAGCCGCTTCGATCGCTGTAATCGCGTGGCTTGGTCCCCCTCCGAGAGTGGCGCGCGGTCACGCTTTTCGCACCGATGATGTCGAGCAATGTGATGCCGGCGACCATCGCAAGCGCAAGGCCCACATTATCGCGCTTTGGGTTGCCAGGCCGATACGCTGTCAGCAATGTCGCGATATCCAGGCCGTCGCCGGCCACCCGGCTCCACAGCCCCGCTTGCTTGTCCACTGAAAGCGAGAGTATGCCGCTGCTTATTTCCCGCGCCCCATAAGCGCGGATCAGATCTTCCTTGCCGCGCATGCCGAGCGCGCCGGCAATCCGCTCGGCGCCAACCAGCTCGGCGACGCCAAGCGCGATGCTGAACCAGCCGAGCTTGCGGGCAAGGCCATCGGAGGCCGCGACCGCACTCTGCCCAGTCTTCAGCACTTTGGGATCGCCAGGCGATCGGGTGATGTTGGTAAGTTTGGCAATCACGTTCATGACGATTTCCCTACGGTTTCAGTACAACCTTGATGCAGCTGTCCTGCTTGTCGCGAAACACCTTGTACATCTCGGGTCCCTGCTCGAGCCCCACGGTATGGGTGATGACGAAGGATGGGTCGATCTGGCCATCTTCGATGCGGCGCAACAGATCCTCGGTCCAACGGTTGACATGGGTCTGCCCCATTCGGAAGGTGAGCCCCTTGTTCATTGCCTGTCCCATCGGTATCTTGTCGACCAGCCCGCTGTAGACGCCGGGGATCGAGATCACGCCGGCCGGCCGGCAGGCATAGATCATCTCACGCAAAACGTGCGGTCGATCATTTTCCATCAGCATCAACTGCTTTGCGCGATCGTAGACGGTATCGGGCTGGGCCAGCGAGACGTGGCTTTCCATGCCGACGCAATCGATGCACTTCTCCGGGCCCTTTCCGCCGGTGAGTTCCCGCAGTCGTTCGACGACACTTTCCTCGGCGAAATTGATGGCGATGGCGCCGCCGGCCGCGGCCATGGAAAGCCGCTCCGGCAGGCAATCGATCGCCACCACCTGTTTCGCGCCGAGCAGCAGGGCGCTGCGTATGGCCATCTGCCCGACTGGGCCACAGCCCCACACAGCAACCGTATCGGTGGGCTCAATGTCGCACTGTGCCGCCGCCTGCCATCCGGTAGGAAAAATATCGCCGAGGAAGAGAACCTGCTCGTCGGTAAGGCTGTCAGGCACCTTTACGTGCGTGGCATCGGCGAACGGCACACGCATGTATTCCGCCTGTCCCCCAGGATAGCCGCCGGTCAAATGAGTGTAGCCGAACAGACCCGCGGTGGTGTGCCCGAACACCTTGTCACCGAGATTCTTCTTGCGGTTTGTGCGTTCGCAAACCGAAAAGTTCTGTCGCTTGCACTGGTCGCACTCACCGCAGATTATGGTGAACGGCACGACGATGCGGTCTCCCTTCTTCAGAGCGCCGTTGACGCCCTTGCCGACCTCAACGACCTCTCCCATCATCTCGTGGCCCATGATGTCGCCGGGCAGCATGGCTGGCACATAGTTGTGGTAGAGGTGAAGGTCGGAGCCGCATATCGCACAACTCGTCACCTTGATGATCGCGTCACGTTCATCCTCAATTCCCGGGTCCGAAACCTGATCGCAGCGTATGTCTTCCTTGCCGTGCCAGACCAACGCTCGCATAGCTTGCTCCTATTTTCGCAAGATCTGTGGGTAGGGACCTCGCGCCTGTCCTAAGCGGGCCGATGCCTGGTTGGATCGACTGTGCCGCTGCTTGTCGAACCACAGGGGCGGACCGATGTTCCGGGAGCTCGAGAGAATTTTTGGGCCATTCCAGACCTGCACCTTGGAAGGATCCGTCGCGGGCACCAGCGGCCTTCCCAGGCGCGTCGGGGCACGAACCGCTGGAGCCCGAGCCACGAATGGACGTACTCAAGTGTGCCAAAGAAGGTCCGTCCGCAGGTGTCCCTTCGCGGCGATCGACACCTCATCTGCTCGATTCTCGCGGCCATAACCGGCATTCTCTTCCTCGCCCTCACAGGTCGGCGGAGGCGCTCAAGGGTCAGCGCTGTGTGACCGGAGCAGGTAGGAGATGCCGCTCACCGGCGGGCGCGCAGCCCGACCCGACGCGATCGACATGGGGTGGATGGGCGCCCATCGCGACGGCGACACTAGCGGAGTATTTCGCAGAAATACAATGATTAGCGGGCAGGGCGGACTGCTAGCCGTGCGCAGCGATGAACATGGCGACGGCCGACCGGCAATAGGATTCGATTTCATTGTCGTCCGCCGCTCTCGCCTCATCGAAGCGTGCGATAATCAAAAGATCGGATCCTTTGAAAAGCGCGGCAAACAAGCGGGCGGACCGGAGAGGATCGGGCACGTTCAGAACCGCCTTCGCGTGCAACTGACGCAACAGGACCTCGATTTGGGCGATGACATGGGCGGGGCCGGCTTCGAAATGGAGCTTGCTTAACGACCTTGGATTCGTCTGGTCGGCCATGACCATGGCTTCGACACTGCGGACGTCTGATCTCAACAGCGTCCGAAGCAGGGATGATCCCACCGCCATGAGCTGATCTTCGACCGAACCGCCGACGCCTTCAAGAAGGGCCAGTGGCGCAAACAACTGATGGCAGCCGGCCGCGATGGCCGCGCTGAACAGCGCCTCCTTGTTCTCGAAATGCCGATAGATGCTGAGCTTGGATATCTTCGCCCGCTGGGCGACCTTGTCCAATGTGGTCGCTTGAAAACCCAATTCCACAAAGAGTTCGGACGCAGCGTCGAGTATCGTTTGGCCAAGCGCCTCGTTGGCGGGCCGGCCGCGCCGGCCCTGGCTATTTTCGGTCACGACAATTCCAGTCCTTGACAGTATCCAAATTCTCGGATTACGATACCATGTAGTTTCTGAAATGCGCAAGCCGATGGGTAGGTTTCAACCAGGTCCAACCAGCCCCTCATCCACAACACGGAGCCCATCATGGATGACGTCATCATCATCGGCGGCAGCTTTGCCGGTCTCGCCGGCGCCCTGCAACTCGGCCGTGCCCGCCGTAAGGTCACCGTTCTCGATACCGGCCTGCCGCGCAACCGCTTCGCCGGCCACTCGCATGGCCTGCTCGGCCACGATCACAAGCCACCGCTGGACATCCTGGCCGAGGCGCGGCGGCAGCTGGCGCGCTATCCCACGATCAAGCTGGTCAATGCCCGGGCCGACAGCCTCTCCGGGGCCATCGACGATTTCTCCGTCCTCACTGGCGATGGCGGAAGCCTCGGCGCGCGCCGGCTGATCCTGAGCTATGGCGTCGCCGACCAGATGCCTGATGTTCCGGGCTTTGCCGAAGGTTGGGGCACGTCCATCGTGCCCTGCCCCTATTGCGACGGCTTTGAAGTCGCCGGCCAGCATTGGGGCCTCGTCTGGTCCGGCCCACAGTCGATGAATCAGGTCAGGCTGTTCCACGATTGGACCGACAGGTTGACGGTCTTCGCTGATGGTCACGACATTCCGCCCGATATCCGGGCCGGTCTGGCGCGCCGCAACATACCTGTCGTCGACGGCCGGATCAGCGAGATCGCCCATCACGGGGGGCATAACGCCACCGTCAAGCTCGATACCGGCCCCAAGGTCGCGGTCGACATCCTGTTCGCGCATCCGCGCAACAAGTCGTCCGCAAGCCTGCATGAATCACTGGGCCTCGCCACGGTCGATACGCCCCTCGGCGTAATCCTCAAGGTCGACGAGCGCCGCGAAACCAGCATGCGCGGCATCTACGCCGCGGGCGACCTCGCCAACCCCCTCACGCCGCCATCGGTCACCCTGGCAATATCGCACGGCGCGACGGCGGGCATCTTCGCCCAGCAGTCGATGCTGGTGTGAGAGCGCAGATTCCCTTCTCCGGGGTGCCGCGGGCTATCATATTCTGAAGGTTGCGGGCCGGTGTTGCGGAACGTCGGCCCGCTCTCCCCTGAAGGGCGTCTTTGGCCGGCCAGCCTTGAGAACTCAACTGGGCTGCCTGCATGACGGCGATCGCCGACATCGGTTATCAAGCTCAATCACGCTGGAAAGCATGAACCACGTCGACGTCGACATCGCCGGCGGGCTTACGGTATGGGGACCGGTGGCGGAAGATTCGCCACCGCGGTCGGCACCTCGATGCTGCGACGCTACTGCGAAGAACGGTCGCGCCCAGCAGCGCTTCTGGCGGAACTCTCAGGCGGCCACGACGCGGGCCAGCAGTGACGCGGCCTCGGTACCAGCCAAGCCAAGGTCACGGACGCTGCTCATGTGATTGGCCCCGCCAAGGGTGGTGCGCGAAACAGTCAGTCCCTGTGTGTCAAGGTGGTCCGTGAAGAGTGCGGCCTGGCTGTGGAACGGCGGCGTTTCATCGGCGCCGACCAAGATATCTACGTCCACGGATGGATCGAAACTGTGATCGATGGGCGAGAATCGGCGGGCCTCCTCGTCGGTGATCGCGATCTCGGCGGCAAGGAACGACATCTGCAATGGCTTCAGGTCGTAAAGGCCGCCAAGCAGCAGCGCAGCTTTGATGCCGGAAGCCCGCTCGTCACCGTCGAAAAGCATTGTTGCCAGATGCGCACCGGCGGAATGACCGCTAACGGTCAGCAGGCCGGGATTGCCGCCATGGTGTGCGACATTGTCAAATACCCATCGCTTGGCGCGGCGCACCTGGTCGACGATCCTGGCCATCCTGACGGTCGGCATCAGCGCGTAGTCGACAATGACCGCGATCGCACCTGCGTTCGTAACGGTCTCGGCGACGTAGGAATAGTCGCGCTTGGAGAACATGCGCCAATAGCCCCCGTGGATGAACATGTGCACCGGCAGGCGGTCCCGTTTGCCCTCGGGAAAGAACAGATCCACGGTTTCGGTGGCGTCAGCCCCGTAGGCGACATCGGCGACCATGGGAACATTCGCCCTGGTCTCCTCGCTTCTGCGAACGATCTCGGCGACCATGTCGTCGAACTCGACCACATGATCGCGAATGCGAAACGGATCTTTGGCGTGATGTCCGCTCACAGGGTCACGGCGATGTACTTGGCCTCCATGAACTCGGCAACGCCATGCTTCTGGCCGCCTTCTCGCCCCAACCCGCTTTGCTTTACTCCGCCGAAGGGCGCCGCCGGATCCGACATCAGGCCGCGGTTGAGCGCGATCATGCCCGACTCGATCTTTGATGCCACGCGCATTCCTCTGGCCAGGTCGCGCGTGTAGATGTAGGCCGCGAGACCGTATTCTGTGTCGTTGGCCTTGGCGATGACCTCCGCCTCGCTGTCGAAGCGACTGATCGGCGCCACGGGACCGAAGATCTCCTCGTGAGCCATGGCAACGTCGGCCGGCACGTCCTTGAGCACCGTTGGCGGATAGAAAAAGCCTCTGCCTTCAGATACGCCGCCGCCACACAGGATTTTGGCGCCGCGGGCAACGGCGTCCTGCACAAGCCTGTCGATCTTGTGCACAGCCTTCCTGGTGATCATCGGCCCGCATTCTGTGTCTGAGTCTGTGCCCGGGCCCAGGTTGAGTGCCGCCATGCGTTTGCTCAAGCCTTCCGCGAAAGCATCATGGATGCCGGCCTGGACGTAAAGCCGGTTGGCGGCCGTGCAGGCTTCGCCGGCGTTGCGCATCTTGGCAACCATCGCACCGTCGAGGGCTGCTTCCAGGTCGGCGTCGTCGAAGACGATGAAGGGTGCGTTGCCGCCAAGCTCCATGGAACAGGAAATGACGTGCTTTGCGGCTTCGGCCAGCAGCACGCGCCCGACGCCGGTCGAGCCGGTGAAGGACAGCTTTCGCACGCGCGGATCGGCCAGCATGGCCGCCGTCACCGGTCCGGGGGTCGAGGTCGTCAGGACGTTGACGACGCCGGGCGGCACGCCGGCTTCCTCGTAGAGCGCCGCAAGCGCATAGGCCGTCAGCGGTGTCTCGCTGGCGGGCTTCAGGATCACCGTACAGCCGGCCGCCAGCGCCGGAGCGATTTTACGTGTCGCCATGGCAGCCGGGAAATTCCATGGCGTGATGAGCACGCAAATGCCGATGGGCTGGTAGTCGACAATGATCCGGTTCGCGCCCGAGGGTGCAAGGCCGAACTCGCCGTTGATGCGGACCGCTTCCTCGGCGTTCCAACGAAAGAATTCCGCCGCATAGGCGACTTCGCCGCGCGCATCGCGCAGCGCCTTGCCGTTCTCCAGCGAGATCAGCGCGGCCAACGTCTCCGCCCGTTCGGTCATCAGTTCGAAGCAGCGCCGCAGGATTTCCGATCGCCTGCGTGGCGGGGTCTCGCGCCAGCCGGCCGCCGCCTTCGCGGCAGCGTCGACGGCGGCGGCGGCATCAGTGAGCGTTGCATCGGGAACCGCAGCGATCACGGCTTCAGTCGAGGGATCGACCACTTCGATCACGCGGCCCTCCGATGAGGGCCGCCAGCGTCCGCCAATGTAGAGACCGTGCGAGACCGTGGCGTAGTCGAACATATCTTGATCCTCGTCGGATATGCCTGCGGCAATGTTCATTGGATGAACTCCTGGTCGATCACATCATGGTGGCGGACATGTCGCCGTCATAGGCAGCCCTGACCAGCCGTCGCATCGCGGCGCGGTCGAACGGACGCGGATTGTTCTTGATCAATCGGTCGATGCCGAGCGCCTGCTCGGCCGTCCAGTCGATCTTGTCTTCGGGAAGACCCAGTTCGGCCAATGTCGGCGTGATGCCGATGGCGCCAAACAGCCGGCTCACCTCCCGGATGGTGGCGTGCGCCAAGGCATCGGCGCCGCCGCCCTGAAGGGAAAGGCCAAGAGCAGTGCCGACTTCCGCAATCTCCGCGGCTGCTGCGGCCAGGTTGTAGGCCATCACATAGGGCAGCATGGTGGCGACCCCCAGACCATGCGGGGTGTGGGTAAGCGCACCGACGGGATACTGCACCGCATGGGCGGCGGCCGTTCCCGCCGTGCCGAAAGCGCAACCGGCGGCCAGCGCTCCCATCATCACGTCGGCGCGCGCATCCTCGTCCGATCCGTCGCGATATGCCTTTTCCAGACTGCGGCCGAGCAGCCTGATGGCCAAAAGCGCGAAATGATCGGTCAGAGCGCTCTTGCCGATGAACACGTGCTGTTGCGGCAAATGAGGGTCGGCGCCGCGTTTGGCCGCTGTGAAGGCCTCGATTGCGTGCGTCAGCGCGTCGGCGCCGGCGATCGCCGTCAAGGATGGTGGACAGGTCACCGTCAGATCCGGATCGCAAAGCGCCACTGCTGCGATGAGATGCGGACTGGCGATACCCACTTTCAGCGTCCGATCCGGGTCGGAGATCACGGCAACGGGGGTCACCTCGGAGCCTGTTCCAGCCGTCGTCGGCACTGCGATCACCGGAAGGGTAGGGCCGGGTACCTTGAACTCGCCATAGTAGTCCTCGAGCTTGCCGCCGTGGCTGAGCAGAAGTGCAGCGCATTTGGCCATGTCGAGGCAACTGCCGCCCCCGATGCCGATCACCATGTCCGGCTTGAAATCTTTCGCTTGCGCAATGCAGGCGGCGACGCTGTCGCGCGGCACATCCGGCAGCGTTCGGTCGAAGACCAACGTCTCGATCGCCGCGTTGTGCAAGCCAGCGAGAATCTCGGCGAACTGCGACGTCGCCGCGAAGCGCTCATCGGTACAGACGAACGCGCGGCGCCCATATTTGGCGGCGATGGCAGGCAGGACATGGCGCTGGCCTTTGCCGAACAGAATCTCGCTCGGCAGGCGCGCCGCTGCAAACAAGCTCATGCACAAGATCCTGCGAAGACGGGTTGGAAGCCGACAGGCTTGGCTTCGTGCCAGAGGCCGACCTCGGCCGCGCTGCAGGTCATGATCATGCGATATCCTCATAAAATCGTATAGGATATAGGATTGAGTTTCGCGGAGCATCGTGTTAGTGGGTGGTTCTGTCAAGAGGCAAACGATGCAGAACACGGACCTGACGGTTGACAATGAAGCCCGTGCGACCCGTCGTATTCAGCGCGCCAACAGCCTGGCTGGCGACGTTTACGAAGCAATATTCGCGCAGCTCATGTCTTTGAGGATTGCTCCGGGATCGCGCATCACCGTCGACAATCTCGTCAAGGAATTCAACGTCTCGCATACCCCCATTCGTGAAGCGCTTGGCAGGCTGGAGGGGGAAGGGCTGGTTCTGAAAACCCACCTGATCGGCTATCGCGCCGCCCCACAAATCACCCGCCGGCGCTTCGACGAGCTTTACGAGCTGCGTCTATTGCTTGAACCTGCCGCCGCGGCCAAAGCCACCGCAACAATGGACGGCGAGCGCCTTGCCGCGCTGCAGGAGGCGGCCGGCGTCATGGCTCGGCGGGTGGGGAAAGACGAACGCCTGCGCTATTCGAACTTCGCCCGTCAGGATGCCATCTTCCACGACAAGATCGTCGAGTTCGCCCAAAACGAACTCATTCGCGAGACACTGAATCACCAGCATACCCACTTCCATATCTTCCGGCTGATGTATCACTCCAGGGTGACCGAAGAGGCGCTCGACGAGCACGAGGCTATTCTCGCTGCCTTTGCCGCGGGCGATCCGGACGCCGCCGAAAAAGCCATGCGTGCGCACATCGAAAATTCGCGGGACAGGCTCCTGCCTGCGTTCGAGTAGCCTGGCGATGCTGCTTGCCCGAGGCACCCTCAAGCGCGGCGCGCCGCTGTCCGCCCAGCCTGCCGCCTACGAATTCTATTCCCCGTTCTGAGCCGATTTCGATCCCGGGAAGCGAGGCGCGCAGTGCACCTCGCCCCTGAAACAAGCCGAGAGGAAAAGACATGCCAGCCAAAAAAATCCTGATGCTGACCGGTGATTTCACGGAGGAGTATGAAATCTTCGTCTATCAGCAGGCGATGGAAGCGGTGGGACACACCGTTCATGTCGTGTGCCCCGACAAAAGCGCCGGAGACATGATCAAGACATCGCTGCACGATTTCGAGGGCGATCAGACCTACACCGAAAAGCCCGGCCATAACGCGCTGATCAACAAGACCTTCGCCGACGCCGAGAAGCAGCTGAGCCAGTACGACGCTGTCTATTGCGCCGGCGGTCGTGGCCCCGAATACATCCGCACCGACAAGCGGATACAGGCAATGGTGCGCCATTTCCACGAGGCGAAAAAGCCGATCTTCACGATCTGCCATGGCGTCCAGATTCTGATCGCGGTCGACGGCGTCGTGCGCGGCAAGAAGGTGGCGGCGCTCGCCGCTTGCGAGCCGGAGGTGACGCTTGCCGGCGGCACTTATATCGATCTGTCTCCCACCGACGCCTATGTCGATGGGACCATGGTTTCAGCCAAAGGCTGGACCGCGCTTGCGGCGTTCATCCGTGAATGCCTGAAGGTGTTGGGAACGGAAATCCACCATTCTTGAACGGTTTGTCCCGGCGCATCCCTGAGGAGATGCGCCGGCTCCCTCAACGGCGCGGCGACTTCCGTCATTTCATCAAGTTCAAATCAGGAACCTGCGGCAGGTGTGCTCCAGAACCTTGTGCCATCATCACCTCGGACGCCTTCAAGCGCTGCCGCATCGCGTGCGTGCACCAGCGCGCCATCCTCGTTGACCTTTCCCAGCTTGACGGGTGCCAACCCGAGTTGATTGGCCCATTGGAGAGGTCGACATGAAAGTCGGCGCCCGGGAGCTGTCAGGGTTTCACGAACCGGAACGCGAAGCGATCGGTCTCGCCCTTGATCGCGGGATCGAACACCTTGATCGAGTGCGGGTCATCCTTATTCACCAGCACGGTGCTTTCCGCGTCCAGTACGAAGCCGGCCGCCTCCACCTCCTCGCCGACGAATGCAGGGTCGATCCGATGCAGCGACCGGGTCGCTCGTGCCCGACCCAGCGGCGGCGGCGTGGTCGACGATGACGTAGGACCCACCGGGTTTCAGCCGCTTGTAGACAGCTCGATTGAAGTCGGCCGCCGTCGCACCCTTCTTCTGCAGGGCGGTGTGAAGATCGTGGTAAAACAGGTGCAGCCATAGGACATCCGCTGGCGGCGTGACCTCCGGCATCGCGACGAGATCCGCCGAGGCGGCTTCGACGTTCTCTCGGCCCGGCTCCTTCGCGAGCGTCCGCATGAGGCCGACCGGATCGTTCTTGAAGTGGGCGACTTCGGCCGGCACGAAGCTGTAGACCCGCCCCTCTGATCCGACGATGTCGGAGAAGAGGCGCGTCCAGTCTCCGTCGCCAGGGTAGACGTCGATCACGGTGGAGCCCGCCTCGATTCGTGCGAACCGGATTAACTCGGATACCTTGGATTGGTCGTACATCGAAATCTCCTTAGGAGTGGATATTCTTCTCGGTGCTCATAGTGATTTCTCCATTTTGCTCGGATCGGATCGCGCTTGATCCGATCCGAGTTCCGATCGAGTGCGTGGTTTCTTTGCCGGTGGGGACGTCGCGCTCGTCAGTCGAATTTGACCAAGTCCTTGAAGATCAGATGACCCCAGCTGTCTCCGCGCGCCTGGACCAGCAGGCCACCTTCCGACACCCCGCCAAGCTTGATCGGCGCGAAACCGAGATTTTCCGCAAGCTCCCCAGTCTGTGTTGCGGCAGCATCATCGTCGCTTGCCAGGAACACGACCCTCCGGCCACCATGTACGGCCGGATCCTGATCAAGCACCGGGGCGACCAGATGGTTGAAGCCCTTGACCAGTTTTGCGCCAGAGAAGGCCTGCGCGATGAACTTGGAAGAAGGTTGTCCTCCCAGTTCCTCAGGGGGCACGCCATAGGCATTGGTCACATCGATGATCGTCTTCCCCTGCCAGGTGGGGAGCGCCTTCGCAACATTCGGGTGCGCCTCGAAGCGGACAGCCAAAAAGATGATGTCCGCCTTGATGGCTTCCGCCAGTTTTTTGGGGATGATGGTGGGTCCGATCGCGGCCGCATCGGCGGCAAAGCTTTCCGGGTCGCGTGTGGTTGCAACGGAAACTTCGATGCCGTTTCGGGCAAACGCCTTGGCAAGGGCCCGTCCGATATTGCCGAATCCTACGATTGCATAGTTCATAGTACTTCTCCGATCTGGTGCTAATGCCGGGGTCAGACTTGCGCCATGCCTCCGTCGACGGCGAGATCCACGCCGGTGACGAAAGAACTTTCATCGGAGGCGAGGAACGTTACGGCAGCCGCGATTTCCTCTGGTTTGCCCCTGCGACCCATTGGGATCTGTGACGCAAACTGGGCGGCCGCTTGCTCGGCTTGCTCAGGGGTAAGGCCAGTCGTTGTCTCCAAGGCCGGCGTCTCGATTGGTCCCGGACTCATTGCATTGACGCGGATTTTGCGGTCTTTGAATTCCAGTGTCCAAGCGCGCGCGAAGTTGCGTACAGCCGCCTTGCTCGCGGCGTAGGTACTAAACCCTGGAAGCCCCAACACGTTCGACACTGAAGAATTCAGGATGATCGAACCGCCGTCTTTGAACAGGGGAAGGGCCTTCTGCACCGTAAAGAACAGACCCTTCACGTTCACATCGAAGGTCTGATCAAAATGTGCCTCGGTAGCGACGGCGAGCGGTGCGATCGTCCCCGCGCCGGCGTTGGCGAAGAGAATGTCGATATGACCATGTTTCACCTTCACGACGGCATAGAGGCGATCCAGATCTTCCAGGAGCGACACGTCACCCACGACCGTCGTAACGTTTTTCATGATGAAGGCTGCGGCCTCCTTCAACTCCTTCTCTCTTCGCCCGGTAATCACGACGTGCGCTCCTTCTTCTACGAAGCGCTTGGCTGTGGCCAATCCGATCCCGCTGCTTCCGCCCGTGATGACTGCGATCTTGCCTTCGAGTTTTTTCATAATTCTTTGTCTTTCGTTGCGCGCGGCCCAGGTGCGGACCGCGCTGGGGTCAGAGTTGAGCCAGGCCGCCGTCGACGGCGACTTCGCTGGCGGTCATGAAGCTGCTGTCCGGCGACGCGAGAAAGGCGGCCACGGCCCCGATCTCCGCCGGATTGGCCATGCGCTGGAGCGGAGTCATCGCGCCGTAGGCCTTCTGGCCTTCCTCGCCCAACGCCTCCTTCGCGAGTTCGGTCGCCGTCGCCCCGGGCGACAACACGTTTACCCGGATGCCGGTGCCCTTCAGGTCCTCCGCCCAGGTCCGCGCCAGGTTGCGCACTGCCGCCTTGCTCGCGCTATAGGCAGTGAACCCCGGAGCGCCCGTGGTGCCGGCGCTCGAGCCGGTCAGGATGATCGAACCGCCCTGGCTCATCAGCGGCAGCGCCTTCTGGACCGTGAAGATCGTACCCTTCACATTGGTGTCGAAGGTTTCGTCAATGTGCCTGGCGGTGATCTGCCCGAGCGGAAGCAGACTTCCCGCCCCGGCATTGGCGAAGACGATATCGAGGCTTCCGCGCTCGGCCTTCACCGCAGCGTAGAGTCGGTCGAGGTCGGCCTCATCCGAGACCGAGCCCTTAACCGCGCGGGCACTAGGCCCAAGGTCGGCCACGGCAGCGTCGAGCGCTTCCTGCCGGCGGCCGAAGACGAAGACGAAGGCGCCCTCCTCGATAAAGCGCTTGGCTGCGGCGCGGCCGATGCCCGTAGCGCCGCCGGTTATCACAGCGGTCTTTCCATTCAGTCTGTTCATGTCATGCATCCTTCGTTTCGCCGTCTCGTATCTTTGGCTGCACGGGAAAGTCCCGCGAGAGCCTCAAGATGGGTTCGCCGAAGTCGGGCGGTGAGTGCGCAATCGCGCACATCGCTGGTGCGAAAACGATCCAGCTAGATGATTGAACGCCGCGGCGACCGCACGAACTACGGCTGATCGTGTTAGTATGGGCTTTGCAAGCCGCACTTCGCTGCGCAGGAATGCACCATGATCGACTGGGATGACGTTCGCTACTTTCTTGCCGCCGCGCGCGGCGGCTCGGTGCGTGCTGCCGCCGCGCACCTCGGTGTGAACCACTCGACCGTGCTGCGACGCATCGCTCAGCTCGAGGAACGCCTCGGGGCGCAGATGTTCGAAAAGCTGCCTTCCGGCTACCGCCTGACGGCTGCGGGCGAAGAGGTCCTCGATCTCGCGACACAGATGGAAGCGTCGTCGCACCAGTTGGAGACGCGAGTCTTCGGTCGTGACCAGAGCGCGCGCGGGCTTTTGCGGGTGACGCTTCCACCGTTCCTCGCCACACACCTGCTCATGCCGGATCTCGCCGACTTCGCGCGTCTACATCGCGACATCGAGATGGAAATCCTGTCGTCCGGCGAGCTGGCCAATCTGACCAACCGAGAGGCCGACGTCGCGATCCGCATTGTCGCCGACCGCAAGACCCTGCCGCTCAATCTTCACGGCCTGAAGGGACCGGAGCTGTTCAGCGGCGTCTACATGTCTCGCGATCGACTAGCCGCGTGGCGTGCGGGCACGCCTGATCCCATCCGGTGGATAGGCATAGACAATCATGGAATTCCGGACTGGGCGCGCGAGGGAGAAGTTCACGTGACGGGAGTACCGTTCAGGACACCTGACGCCGAGACGCAGATCATCGCGGCGCACCAAGGGATTGGGATAACGAAACTGCCGTGCTTCGTTGGAGATGCCGACCCCCTGCTGGTGAGGGTGCCGGGGATCGACGTGCCCATGCATGGGACACTGTGGCTTCTCACGCAAGGCGAGACACGCAAGACGAAGCGGGTGCGGCTCTTCACGGAGTTCGTATCCCGCAGGCTCGCCGCGTACGCTCCGCTTCTCGCGGGGCTGTCCATATCGCGCGACTGACGCCCGGCAGGTCGGCCGGCAACGCTTCCCGCAATCCGGGTGGAAGCCGAGCTGCGATCGCTTGAAGCGGCGTGTTCAATCCGCAATCCAGTGGGAGTAGGGAAACGGCGGCAGTAGCGTAGAGGTACCAGCCTAAGCTCGACCTCCTCCCACACCATGATCAGACAACGATGCCACCGTCTTCACCGCGCCATCGAGCATGTCGCCTTTCTCGTCTTTCAGCGCAGCTTCGCGCAACCGCCTGATCCAGTCGGCAGCGTCATCGCGGCCCTTGACCAGATCGAGCGCCGACAGCACGCGATCGAATTTGGACTGGGCGCGGACGTGGGTGTCGCTGTAGCCCTTGATCAGCCGGCGGCAGTTCAGGATTTCGACGGCGAGCGCGTAATCCTGGGGCACATATCCAAGTGCCAATGCATACCACCGCTCCAGATGCGCCGTCTCCACCTTGTGGCGCAACAGGCGGCGGCGCCAGCGGCGCAGGCCGCCAATGAACCAGAGGACCGCAAAGCCGGCAAAGCTGTCGGTGCGGATGCGCCGGCCGTGATTGATGCGCCGGTCGAGAAAGCCGGCAAGTTTCGGTCGGTTCTCGATGTAGCTGCCCAACCCCGCCGGCAAGGTGCCGCAGAACTCCTCGATGCGCGGATGGAAATATTCGGTCACCTGCAGGATGGAGCCGTCCTTGACGCCCACCTCCTTGCGCACCCGCCGGTCACGCGTCGAACGTGTCTTGAGATCGGCGACGCGGATCATGTCGTCGTAGCACAGCGCGTTGGCCAGATGCTTGGCGGCAGCGATGGACAATGCATGGGCATGTTCAGCGCTATCCAGCGCGACCGCCTGGTCGAGCCGGTCGAGATACTCGCCGCCATAGGAGATGTCCTGGTAGTCGACGACCTTTCTCAGGCCCCGGAGCGCCATGTCGCGCACCGCCGCGGGCATCAGGTCGATGCGGGCGGCCAGTGCCTGCCAACCCTGCAGCAGGTTCTGCGGACCGCTCACGCGCCCTGCACCCGGAGCTGGTTCGACCGTGGCCGGTTCTGCCCGCTCTGGCGCGGGGACCGTCGTACCGCGCGCGCGGTCGTAGGCAACGGCGAAGGCAGCGAGGCTGGCTTTCGCGCCCCGGCCGCCGGCGCCGATCGCTTGCTCATAGCTTTCACGCCTGAACGGCAATGCGTCGGAGCCGGCCAGCGCGCCAAGCAGACTGGCCGAGATCATCGAGCCATTGTCGGCGGCGATCTTTTCCATGTCGAAAGCGATGAAGCGTTTCGATGCAGCTTCCGCCGTCGCGCGTACCTTCGAAGACGAGGCCCGGCCGTCACCCGGCTCGATCTTTTCCGACACCGCGGCGATACGGTGCGAGGAGGTGATCAGCGTGGTGCGATCGGGCGTGACGAAGCCCCTGATGATGGCGCGGCCGGCTTCCATCAGCTCGGCGGCGATCAATATGTCGACATCGCCTTGCGAAGGCGACAGGGCAAAGACCGGCAGCCGGCCGGTGTCGCGGGCCATCTCGACGTAATAGATCGTAGCGCCGGTGCGCTGGGCGACGCCGGCGACGGAGGTCGATTGCGCGACGTAACCATTGCGCTCGGCGACATCGGTGATCCAGTCGGCGAGCACGCCGCCGCCCTGGCCACCGACCGCGAGCAAAGCGAGTTTGATCACCGGCTCGGTATCGGCGGCACCGGATTTCGGGCGCAAGGGCGAAGCCTGGTCAAGCATCGGCGAACGTCAACCTACGGCTCTCGCGGCGGCGCTGCATCAGGCCGATCACGGCGCGGCGAGCGCTTTCCAGGAAACGGTCCCAGCGGCCCGGATTGTGCACGACATCGGCGCGGTAGAAGGATGGGCACAGCACGGCGGCGTCCGCCACCTCCCCGCAATTGCCGCAGCCGACGCAGCTCTGGTCGATCGATGCCACCGGATCGTCACGCAAGGGATCGTCGAGCGATTTCACCGACAGCGACGGGCAGCCGGACAGCCGCATGCAGGCGTGGTCGCCGGTGCAGATGTCCTCGTCGACGCCGAATTTCGGCTTGACGACACGGGTCCCTCCCTTGATCGCCTTGTCGACCAGCGGCTTTTCGCGACGCTGGCGGTTGAGCATGCATTCGGAAGAGGCGACGATGACCTTTGGTCCCTTTTCCTCCGTCGTCAGCGCCTCGCGCAGCGTGTCCTGCATCTTGCCGACATCGTAGGTGCGGTCGATGTGGCGCAGCCATTTGACGCCCATGCCCTTCACCGCTTCGGTGATCGGATGCTTGGTCGACTTGGTCTTGTTGCCCGCACGCGACGACAATATGTCCTGCCCACCGGTGGCGGCGGAGTAAAAATTGTCGACGATGACGATGACGCCGTCGTTCTTGTTGAACACCGCGTTGCCGATCGAGGAGGTCAGGCCGTTGTGCCAGAAGCCGCCATCGCCGACGAAGGAGATCGACCTCCGTTTGGCGTCGGGCGAATTGAAGGCTGAAGCCGAGGCCGGCCCGAGCCCGTAACCCATGGTGGTGGCGCCAAGCTCGAAAGGCGGCATGATCGAGAACAGGTGGCAGCCGATGTCGGAGGCGATGTGGTGCTTGCCGAGTTCCTGCTCGACCAGCTTTGTCGCGGCAAAGATCGGCCGCTCCGGGCAACCGATGCAGAAGCCCGGCGGACGGCCCGGCACGATATTGATCAGGTCGGCGGTGTCGACGCCGTCGCCGACCTTGTTGGGCGCGCGCACCTCGCCCGGCAAGAGATGCGAGGCCTCGGCGCGCAGGAAGGCGCCGATGCCGTCGAGCATGACCTGGCCGGTGTATTCGCCGGCCATCGGCAGATACTCCTTGCCGACCAGCCTGGTACCGCGCCCGGCCTTGTGCAGCATGGCGGCAAAGGCTTGCTCGATGTAGTTGGGCTGGCCCTCCTCGACCACGAGCACCGTCTGCTTGCCTTCGCAGAAAGACAGGAACTCATCGTCTATCAGGGGATAGACGGCGTTGAGCACATAGAGCGGCACATCCGTCTCGCCGTAGGTGTCGGCAAGGCCGAGACGCTGCAAGGCGCGGATGACCGAATTGTACATGCCGCCCTGCATGACGATGCCGACCGAACCGTGATCCGAGCCGAAGAATTCGTTGATCTTGTTCCTCGCGATGAAATCGACAGCCGCCGGCCAGCGTTTTTGCACCTTCTCCTTCTCGTGCAGGAAGGAGGCGGGTGGCAGCACGATGCGGCCGGTGTCGCGGCGCGGCGCGTCGAGCGCATCGGCCACCGTCATCGGCGGGCGCTTGTTGTCCTTGGCGATGAAATGGCCGTGGACGTGGCAGCAGCGGATGCGCACCTGCAGCATCACCGGCGTATTGGACGCCTCGGATAGCTCGAAGCCATCCTCGACCGCCTTGACGATCGAAGGCAGGTTCGGGCGCGGGTCGAGCAGCCAGACCTGGCTTTTCATGGCGAAGGCATGGCTGCGCTCCTGCATGATCGAGGAACCCTCGCCATAATCCTCGCCGACGATGATCAGCGCGCCGCCGGTAACGCCACCGGAGGCAAGGTTGGCGAGCGCGTCGGACGCGACATTGGTGCCGACAGTCGACTTGAAGGTCGCCGCGCCACGGATCGGATAATGCACCGAGGCAGCGAGCATGGCGGTGGCGGTGGCTTCCGAGGCGCTCGCCTCGAAATGCACCCCGAGCTCGCCCAGAATGTCCTGCGCGTCGGCCAGCACGTCCATCAGATGGCTGATCGGCGCGCCCTGGTAGCCGCCGACATAGCCGACGCCGCATTGCAGCAGCGCCTTGGTGATGGCGAGGATGCCCTCGCCGGCAAACTCCTCGCCGGCGCCGAGCCGGAGCTTTTCGACTTCCTTGGCAAAAGACCGTTCGGCCATTTTTCCAACCTTCCGTTGCCGCCGAAACTTGGCAGCGCGTACGTCTAGATTTCGTGCTTGCGAATGTTCTTCAGCATCTTCAAGAGCGTCGCGATCAGTGCTGCATATTCGGCATCGTCAATATCGTCGAACATTGCCTCGAAGGCGTCATGCATAGCCGGCCAGGCGCGGGTGAACTCTGCGCGGCCCTCATCGGTGAGGAAGACATGGCGGATGCGGCTGTCGGTGACGCCTTGCTCGCGTCGCACAAAGCCTTGTCCCTCCAGCGTGTCGAGCGTGCGGCTCAAGGTCGACTGCTCTATGACGGTGTAGACCGAGAGGTCGTTGACGGTGACGCCGTCGGTGACCGACAGCACGGCCAGCGTGCGGACCTGCGGAATAGTCAGGCCCTGCTTGCGGAAATCGTCACGCAAGGTGGCGTTGTAGCGGCCCATGATGCGGTTCATCAGATAGGGCGCGAATTGCTGCAGGCCGATCTGGCCGAGGGTCGAAATGCGCTGGCGCCTTTCCGCGACCTTCTGCTCCATCACAGCCTCCCCGCCAGCAGAAAGCCGGAGCCGCCGCCGAGGCCTGCACCCGGATGGGTGGAGGCGCCGATATGGTAGAGGTGCTTGATGCCGGTCTGGTGGTTGCGGCTGGTCTTGAATGGGCGCCACAGGAACGACTGGTCGATGGTCGAGGACCCGCCATAAGGATCACCGCCGACCAGATTGATGTTCATCGCTTCCAGATCGGCCGGCGAATAGGCGCGGCGCGCAATCACGCTGCCCTTGAAGCCATCGATGTGGCTGGCGAGAATGGTTTCGACGCGGTCGGCGTAGGCTTCACGCAGCGCCTCGGTCCATTGTCCGTCAGCCGGCGTCTGCAGCTTGCCGGCGGCGTCACCCTTGATGTGCCGGGGCGCCTCGGGCAGTTGCAGCCACAGGATCGCCTTGCCTTCCGGGCAGCGCGATGGATCGAGCGCATGCGGCTGGCCGACGCAGATGGTCGGCACTTCCGGCAGCATCCCGCGCGCCGCCTCGTTGCAGGCTTTCGAGACGCCATCGAGCCCCGGCGTCAGGTGCAGCAGCGCCACCTTGTCGAGGCCTTCGCCGCGCCATGCCGGCGGCTTGGCCAGCGCATAGTGGATCTGGAAATTGCCTTTGCCGTAGCGATATTTCTGTGTCGCCTCGACCTCGGCTTTGGGAGCATCCGCGCCGAGCAGCCGGCCGTAAAGCTGCGTCGGCGTGACCGAGCAGATGACGCTCTTGTTTGCTGTAATCGTTTCGCCGGATGCCAGCCGCACGCCGGTCGCGCGGCCACCGCTCTGGACGATCGAGGCGGCATCGGCGCCGGTGCGGATGTCGCCGCCACGTTCGCGTATCAGGGCTTCGAAGGCCGCAAGCAGGTTCTTCGCCCCGCCCTTGACGATCGGCGCGCCGGCCGCCTCCAGCGCGAAGGCAATGACCTTGGCAATCTGCCCTGAGAAGGCGTCTTCCGGTCCAAGCCCGGCATGCAGCACCCAAGGCGCCCACAGCGCGCGGATTGTCTCAGACCGATAGGTGCTTTCCAGCCAGCTGCGCGCCGGCACCAGTGCTTCACCGAGGAAGGCGGCAAGGCCGCGCGGGCTTCGCCGCCAGGCATCGCCGGCCAGCAGTTTCGCCGTCGGATAGGACCACAGGCTGCCGCCGAGCAGGCCGAACAACAGGCCGGCATTGCGCTCGATGCCGCTGACATCGTCCGCATGCCGGTCGCCATCGTCGGCGGCAATCGCATTGATTGCCGCGACATTGGCGGCACGGTTGGTTGTGAGCACTGCATGACTGCCGTCCGGCCGCAGCACGCCGGTTGGCGTGCCGGCGTGGCAGAACTCCAACCCATGCCGCGCGAGGTCGCCGCCCAATGCCGCAAAGGCCGGCGAGGTGATGAACAGCACGAAGGTCGTCGCCATTACGTCATGGATGAAGCCGGGTGCGGTGATCTCCTCGGTACGCATGCAACCGCCGATGCGGTCGTTGCGTTCGAGGATGAGCACCTTCGCGCCCTTGCCGCCGAGCATCGCCGCGCAGACCAGCGCGTTGATGCCGCTGCCGACGATGATGTGATCCGGCTGGCTCACCTCAGCGTGCTTTCTCAGCCTTTCGACACCAGCGCCAGCGCGCGGATCGGGCTGCCGGTGCCATGTTCGATCTTGAGCGGTGCGGCGATCAGGATGGCGCCTTTTGGCGGCAACTGGTCGAGGTTGCAGAGGCTGGCAAGGCCATAGCGGTTGGCCTTGTGCATCAGCGTGTGCGCCGGGAATGGCGGCTCCATGCCGCCGGCGTTGCCGGCATCGGTGCCGATCGTCTCCGAGCCCCAGCCCTTGATATCCTTGCTGATCAGGAATTGGATGGCTTCGGCCGTCGGACCTGGCGTGTGCGGGCCGGTCTCGTTGGCGTTGAGGAACTCGGCTTCCGAGCCGTTGCGCTTGTACCAGTCGGTGCGCATCACCACCCATTCGCCGGCATTGATCGTGCCATGCTTGGCTTCCCATGCCTTGATGTGGTCGACGGTGAGCAGGAAATCGTGGTCGGCGGCTGCTTCCTTCGAGCAGTCGATGACGTTGACCGGGCCGACGAAATTCTGCGCCGGAATGGTGTCGGTGGCGCCGTCCGGATAGTCCTTACCGCTGATCCAGTGCTGCGGCGCATCGAAATGCGTGCCCGAATGCTCGCCGAGCTTCAGCCAGTTCCATGCCCACCACGGACCGTTCTTGTCGTAGCGGGAGATGTTGTGGATCTCGACCTTCGGCGTGTCGACGGCAAGCTCCGGCGGCAGCCTGATCAGCGGCGTGTCGGGTCCGAGCGGCGCAGAGAGGTCGACCACCTTGATGGCGCCTGAAAGCAGTTGGCCGGCGACTTCGCCGAGGAGTTTTTGCGTGTCCATGGTCTGAAGTTCCCTCTTGTCGGTGATGATCAAGGCTCGTCTCGGCCCTTAATATCCTACTAGACGAAAACATATGCATCTGCAATTATCTTTAAGCATAAAGGAAATGGGAACGGGGCGTGAGCGAGTTCGACGCCATCTTTGTCGGGGCGGGCCACAACAGTCTGGCATGCGCCGCGCATCTCGCGCTCAAAGGCTGGAAAACCGGGATTTTCGAGCGCAGCGCAGCAATCGGTGGCGCCGTCCAGACTCGTGAATTCACCCTTCCAGGCTTCCGGCACGATTTCGGTGCAATGAATCTGAGCCTGTTCGCCGGCTCCGCCTTCCACCGGAAATATGCAAATGAATTGAAAGCACAGGGTCTTGAGTTCGCGCCGGTCGCCGACTGTTTTGCCAGCGCCTTCCCGGACGGACGCTGGTTCGGCGTCAGCAACGATCTGGAAAAAACCACCGGCCGCATGGCCGCTTTCTCCGCCGCGGATGCCGCGACCTGGCGTAGACTGGTCGCCGCCTTTCCGGGTGAAGCCGAGCACCTGTTCCGGCTGCTGGGATCGCCGATGAGTGCGCGTGCGCTTGCCGGCACCGCCTGGAACCTGTGGCGCAAGAAAGGCATGTCCGGCGCGCTCGATACGGGACGGCTGCTGTTGTCATCGCCTCGCGCCTGGCTGGAGGAAAATTTCGAGTCCGCGCATGTGCGGGCAACGCTTGCCACCTGGGGCATGCATCTCGACTTCGCCCCCGACATCGCCGGCGGCGCCGTATTCCCCTATCTTGAATCGATGGCCAATCAGAGCTTCGGCATGGTGCTGGGCAAGGGTGGCGCCGACACCATCATCCGCGCGTTGTCGGGCATGGTGGCGTCGGCCGGCGGCACGATCGTCACCGGGGCGGAAGTTGCCGAGATCACCGTTGCCGGCGGCAAGGCATCGGGCGTGCGACTCGCTTCAGGTGAGACACATACGGCCACCAAGGCAGTGATTGCCGGCGTCGCGCCCAAGGCGTTGAGCGGCAGGTTGCTACCCAACGGTTTCGGCGACGCCGGCTTCGACACGGCGATGCAGAAATTCCGGCACGCGCCGGGCACGATGATGATCCATCTGGCGCTCGACGACCTGCCCGATTGGCGCGCCGGCGCGGAGCTTCGGCAGTTCGCTTATGTGCATCTGTCGCCGTCGCTCGACGCGATGTCGCGCACCTATCAGCAGGCGATGGCGGGCATGCTGCCGGACGAACCGGTGCTGGTCGTCGGCCAGCCGACCGCGATCGATCCGTCGCGCGCGCCTCAGGGCAAACATGTGCTGTGGGTGCAAGTGCGCATGCTGCCTGCCGAAATCCTGGGCGATGCGGCAGGCAGGATCGCTCACGCGCATTGGGATCAGGTCAAGGATGCCTACGCCGAGCGCGTGCTCGACATCATCGAGATATACGCACCCGGACTGCGCCCGAAAATCCTCGGCCGTGCAGTGTTCTCGCCAATCGACCTCGAGCGTGAGAACCCCAATCTCGTCGGTGGCGACCAGGTCTGCGGCAGCCATCATCTGGCGCAGAACTTCTTGTTTCGCCCGGCGCGCGGCTATGCCGGCTGGAACACGCCGGTCGCCAATCTGCACCTCACGGGCGCCGCGACATGGCCGGGCGCCGGCACCGGCGCGGCCTCGGGCTACATGCTCGCGCAACAGCTTGGCGGGAGGTAGCTCGGAAGATTTCAGGAGGGCGACGAGAGGCAAGGCGCTGCTGCCCCACGAAGCCTGAAGCTATGAACTGGTAGTGCCGCGCAAAGACAACAAACAACAAGGGGAACGACCATGACAATCAACAGACGCGAATTGCTGGGATACAGTGCCGCGGCACTTGGTGCGGCCGCAATCGGCCTGCCGCAGATCGCCAAGGCAGCGGGCGAACTGACCATCGCCTATAACGTCAACCTGCCGTCCTGGGATCCGACCACCGGACCCTCGGCCGTCAACCCGACGATCCAGGGCCTCTACCAGTCAGTGTTCGACCAGTTCATTCCGCAAAAGCCGGACCTGTCCTTTGCGCCTGGCCTGCTCACCGAATGGGGCTGGAACGAGGATCGCACCAAGGTGACGATGACGGTGCGCGAAGGCGTGACCTGGCATGACGGCTCGCCCTTCACGCCCGAGGACGTGGTCTGGTCGCTGCAGCGGGCGGGCGACGAAAAGACCGGCAATCCGATCCAGTTCGTCTGGAAGAACGTCAACAATTTCAAGATCGACGGCAACAAGATCACCGGCGACGTCGTGCAGTTCGATCCGGTCTACTTCAAATGGATGTCGTTCCTGACCGGCTACATCCTGCCGAAGGCCTATTACGAGAAGGTCGGCGCCGAAGGGTTCGAGAAGGCGCCGATCGGCACCGGCCCGTACATGGTGGAAAAATTCGAGCGAAATGCTTTCCTCCGACTGAAGGCCAACCCGCACTATTGGGGCGACAAGCCGGCCTTCGAGAATGTGACGATCAAGTTCGTCACCGACGCGGCGAGCCGCGTTGCCGAAATCGAATCCGGTTCCTCGCAGGTGACGCTGGAGGTCCCCTACGAAGAGTATGACCGGCTGATCGCCAAGGACGGGCTTGCCGGCTCGTGCAAGCCCGTTTCCGACATCGGCATGATCTTCTTCAATGACATCGAAGCGATGCTGGACAAGAACGTCCGCCAGGCCGCCGTCATGGCTGTGGACAAGGAGCTTCTGGTCAAACGGCTGCTGCGCGGCTATGGCCAGCCGATCGCCACGCTGGAGACCCCGGAGTACACGGCCTTCGACGCCTCGATCAAGGTCGAGCACAATCCTGAAAAGGCCAAGGAGCTGCTCGCGGCCTCCGGCTATTCGCCGGAAAAACCGGTCAAGTTCACAATCCAGACGACCAAGGGCTTCAAGCCCAAGGATTATGAGATGATCCAGGCGATCGTCGGCATGTGGCGCAAGGTCGGCATCGAGACGACGATCGAGGTCTACGAGATCGCCAAGCACTATGAACTGCGCGCCGCCGACAAGCTGGCGCCGGCCGCCTTCTACAATTGGGGCAATGCCATCGGCGATCCGACAACGTCGACTGGTTTTGCCATGTATGGGCCGAGCCCGCACTCGGTGTGGGACAGCCAGGACCTGATCGACATGATCAATCCGCTCTGGGGCGAGAAGGACGAGGCCAAGCGCATCGCCGGCTGGAAGGCTGTCGACAAGTATATCGCCGAGCAGGCCTATGTGCTGCCGCTGATTCAGTATGCGCAACCTATCGTGCATGCCAAGGGCGTCAACGTGGTGCAGCATGTGTCCGGCGCGCTGCTGCCGGCGCTGATGACCCCGGCCTGATATCGGCTTGTGGGCGCCACCCTTCGCTGAGCGGCCCATCCGGCCCTTCGGGCCACCTTCTCCCCGCTGGGGAGAAGAGACCAGCTCAGCTGTCCGTGACCTCTTCTCCCCTCGGGGAGAAGGTGGCCGCGAAGCGGACGAATGAGGGGGCTCTTCGTTAGAAACGCACTGGGCCAACACCAGAATGCTCCTGCAACGATTCCTGATCCGTCTGCTGACGATGCTGATCACGCTGTTCGGCGTGGCTGTCGTCGTCTTCGTCGTGATCCGCGTCGCGCCTGGTGACCCGATCGCCATGATGCTGCCCCCCGGTGCGACAGATGCCGACATCGACCGGCTGCGTGCACTCTACGGGCTCGACAAGACCATCGTGCAGCAATTCTTCATCTGGCTGTCCGGCGTCGTCAGGGGCGATTTCGGCACCTCGATTTCGCTCAGGCAAGATGTGCTCAGCCTTGTCTTCAATCGTTTGCCGGCAACGCTGGAACTTGCCATCATCGCGCTCGTCATGGCGGTTGGGCTCGGCGGCACGACGGCGATCCTCGGAGCCCGCGAGCGCGGCACGGCGGTCGAAGCCGGCATCGATATCGCCAGCGGCGCCGCCCTTTCCATTCCCGATTTCCTGTGGGGCCTCGTGCTGATCCTTTTGTTTGGCGTGCTGGTGCCGATCTTCGATATCTCCGGCCGCGTGTCGCCGCAGCTCGATCTGCCCTTCGTCACCCAGTTCTATTTCTTCGAGAGCTTGCTTCGGCTGCGCTTCGACCTGACCTGGGATCTGCTGAAACACATGCTGATGCCGGCAGTAGCCTTGGCATTGCCGCTGGCGGCAATCATCGCGCAGTTGCTGAAACAGTCGCTGAAGGAAGTGCTTGACCTCGACTATGTCGTGCTGGCCCGGGTGAAGGGGTTTTCGGAAACGCAGGTTATCCTGCGCGAGGCGCTGAAGAACGCTGCCTTGCCGACACTGACTCTCGTGGGCGTCCAGTTCACCTTCCTTGTCGGCGGCACGGTCATCGTCGAGCGGCTGTTTTCCTACGAAGGGCTCGGCAACATGGCGATCGATGCCGTCATCAACCGCGACCTGCCGCTGATCCAAGGCATCGTGCTGGTGTTCGCGCTGCTGTTCGTGCTGATCAATCTTGGCGTCGACATGATGTACGCGCTGCTCAATCCGAGGCTGCGCCATGGATGAGGCACGCATCGCCCGGCGCGGACTAGGCCCGAGGCTGTGGCTGGCCGGCGGCTGGCTGCTGCTGGCGCTGCTGGCCGCGATCTTCGCGCCGCTGGTCGCACCGCAGGACCCGCTGGCGCAAGACCTGATGCTGGAACGGCTGCCGCCATTCTGGATGAGTGGTGCGGAATCCGGCTATTGGCTGGGCACCGACAGCCTCGGCCGCGATCTCCTCTCCCGGCTGATCTTCGGCGGCCGTATCGCCTTCATCGTCGCTTTCGCGGCGGCGATCGCCGCCTGCCTTGTCGGCTCGACGCTCGGACTGGTCGCCGGCTATTTCGGCGGCTGGGCCGACCGCATCATTTCACGCATCGTCGACGTCTGGATGGCATTCCCGCCGGTGCTGTTCGCCATCCTGCTGGTCGCGGTGCTCGGCACCGGCCTCAGTTCCGTCATCCTCGCCATCGTCATAATCGACTGGACGCGCTTTTGCCGGGTGATCCGCGCCGAAGCGATGGGCCAGTCGCGCATGGACTATGTCGAGAACGCCCGCATCGCCGGCTATGGCCGCATCGGCATCATGCTGCGCGAGGTGCTGCCCAATGTGGTGCCGTCGATCGTGGCACTGCTGTCGCTGGAGATGGGCATCGCCGTCATCGTGGAGGCCATCCTGTCCTTCGTCAATCTGTCGATCTCGACCGACGATCCGACCTGGGGCGGCATCATCGCCGAGGGCCGGCTGTCGATCCATCAGGCCTGGTGGGTGCTGGTGTTTCCGCTCGTAACGCTGATCCTCACCGTGCTGTCGTTCAGCCAGTTCGGTGAGGCGCTGAAGACACGCTTCGATCCGGTGCTGCGATGAGCGCTTGCCTGGATATTGCCAATCTGAGCGCCGTGCTGCCGAACGGCCAGCGAGTGCTGCGCTCCGTGTCGCTTTCCGTGCAGCGGGGTGAGGTGCGTGCTCTTGTCGGCGAGAGCGGCGCCGGCAAGACGATGATCGGCAAGGCGGTGCTCGGTGTGCTGCCGTCAAGCGTGCGCATCGTCGAAGGCGCCATGCAGCTCGAAGGCCAAGACCTCGGCAGGCTGCAGCCCAAGGCAAGGCGTACGCTGATCGGCGCCCGCACGGCGCTGATCCCGCAGGATCCGTTGACTGCGCTCAACCCGTCGCGCCGCATCGGTCCGCAGATGACTGACCGGCTGGTGCGCATTCTCGGCTGGAGCGGTGACAAGGCGGACAAGCGTATCCGGCAATTGTTGGATGAAGTGCAGATCCGCGATCCCGACCGGGTGCTGAAATGCTATCCGCACGAGCTGTCCGGCGGCATGCGCCAGCGCGTGCTGATCGCCGCCGCCTTCGCCGCCGAGCCACGGCTGATCGTGGCCGACGAGCCGACAACCGCGCTCGACGTTACCGTGCAAAAGCAGATCCTGCGCCTGATCGCCGAGCTGCAGCGCGAGCATGGCACCGCGATCCTGTTCGTCACCCACGATCTCGGCGTCGTTGCAAAGATCAGCCAGAAGGTGTCGGTGCTTTATGCCGGCAAAGTGGTGGAGGAAGCCGAGACGGCTGCTCTCTTCGACGCCCCGCAGCACCCATACACGCGGGCACTGATGGCCGCGACGCCGCGTTACACAGATCCTTTCGCCTCGCTGATGCCGGTGGACGAGACCGTGCTGGCCGGGCTTGCCGCTGAGATCGATGCGGCAGACCAGGCGTGGAGGCGGCCGCATGGTTGAGCCGCTGTTTTCCGTGCGCGGGCTGAAGGTGGCGCTGCCCGACATGACCCGCAAGCCGCTGATCGGCCGCGCGCCGCTGGCCGAGATTTTGAAAGGCCTGGATTTCGATTTGCCGAGAGGTTCGGTGACCGGCATCGTCGGTGAATCCGGGTCCGGAAAATCGACGCTCGGCCGCACGCTTGTCAGACTTCTGGAGCCGAGCGTCGGCAGCATCCATTTCGAGGGCCGCGATATCGCCCATCTGCCGGATGCAGAGCTGCGACCTCTGCGCCGCGACCTGCAGATGATCTTCCAGGACCCGATGTCGTCGCTCAACCCGCGTCGCACCATCGCCGGCATCATTGCCGCGCCGCTCAAGCAGAATGGGCTTGGCGACAGGCTTAAGGAACGCGTCGCCGAGGCATTGCATCGCGTCGGCCTGCCGCAAGGCTTCTCCAGCCGCTATCGTCATGAACTGTCGGGCGGCCAACGCCAGCGCGTCGGCATTGCACGCGCGCTGGCGCTGTCGCCCAAATTCGTGCTCGCCGACGAGATCGTCTCCGGCCTCGACGTATCGACGCAGGCGCAGATCCTCACCCTTTTGGAGAGACTGGCCGCGGAGATGGGGCTGACGGTCGCCTTCATCAGCCACGACCTGTCGGTCATCCGGCGGCTGTGCCAGCAAGTGATCGTGATGCGCCAGGGCATGATCGTCGAGGCGAGCGCCACCGATGCGCTGTTCGACAATCCCAGGGAGACCTACACGCGCGACCTGCTTGCCGCCATCCCACTGCCTGAGATCGACGCGGACTGGTTGCGGCCAGCAACGAAAGCGCCGGCATAGGACTGTTCACCCACCACGCCGAACAGCGGGCTTCGGACGTGCATGAGGGCAAAATCAGCCCGCGAACGGAGGGTAATATGAATTACGCAGCCCGCGGCACGATGCTTGCCGCGATCCTGTTCTGCTCGATGGGAACGGCTTCGGCCGATGCGATCCCCGGCATGCGCGGCCACGACCACACCGGCATCACGGTGCCCGACATGAAGCAGGCAGTCGACTTCTTCACCGAAGTCGTCGGCTGCAAGAAGGCGATGTCGTTCGGTCCGTTCGCCGATGACAAGGGCACCTTCATGCAGGATCTTCTGGGCGTCGATCCGAAGGCTGTCATCGAGCAGGTCACCATGGTGCGTTGCGGTTATGGATCGAACATCGAGCTGTTCAAATACACCGCGCCCGACCAGAAGGATTTGACTCCGAAGAACAGCGATATCGGCGGCTTCCACATTGCCATGTATGTCGATGATGTCGCCGCGGCGAAAGCCTATCTCGACAGCAAGGGGGTGAAGACGCGGATGGGTCCGCTGCCGGTCAAGGAAGGTCCGGCGGCCGGCCAGACCATCCTCTATTTCCAGGCGCCATGGGGATTGCAACTGGAGGCGATCAGCTATCCCGATGGGATGGCCTATGAGAAGGGTGCCGAGACTGTGCTGTGGAGCCCGAAGAACCCGGACAAGTGATTTCCAGAGCGCGCTTGCGGGGCCAGCCCGCAGGCGCGCCACCCGTGTCCAGCAATCGTTCCAACATGAAACTTTAAGCTTGAAATATTTTGTCTCCGGCGCGATACTTGATATGCAGCAAGCGAAGAGGAGATCGCACGGATGAAGGTTGCGGTTCTCGGTGGCGGACCAGCCGGCCTCTACTTTGCCATTTCAATGAAGCTGCGGGACGCCGCCCACGAGGTCACGGTGTTTGAGCGCAACCGCGCCGACGATACGTTCGGCTGGGGCGTCGTGCTGTCGGCCGAAACACTCGACAACCTTGCCAAAAACGACCCGGTCAGCGCTGTATGGATCAAGAAGCATTTCGCCTATTGGGACGACATCGCCGTCATCCATGACGGCGTGCGCACGGTCTCGTCGGGCCACGGTTTCTGTGGCATCGGCCGCAAGCGGCTTCTGATCCTGCTGCAGCGACGCGCGCGCGAACTTGGCGTGAGGCTGATGTTCGAGAGCGATATCGCCGACCCTCAGCACTATATGGAGACGCATGATCTGGTCGTCGCCGCCGATGGGCTGAACTCAAGGGCGCGCAACACCTTCGTCGAAGTCTTCAAGCCCGACATCGACACCCGCAAATGCAAATTCGTCTGGCTCGGCACCAACCAGAAATTCGACGACGCCTTCACCTTCATCTTCGAGAAGACCGATCATGGCTGGGTGTGGGCGCACGCCTATCAATTCGACAGCGAGACAGCGACCTTCATTGTCGAGTGCAGCGAACAGACGTGGGCTGCCTTCGGCTTCGGCGCCATGTCGCAGCAGGAATCCATCGCTGTCTGCGAGCGCATCTTTGAGAAACATCTCGGCGGCCACGCGCTGATGACCAATGCCAATCACATCAGAGGTTCGGCCTGGATCAATTTCCCGCGCGTGCTGTGCGAACGCTGGTCCTACAAGAACCTGGCGCTGATGGGCGACGCGGCGGCCTCGGCACATTTCTCGATCGGCTCCGGCACCAAGCTCGCATTGGAAAGCGCGGTGGCGCTGGCCGAATATGTCAAAACCGAACCGGACCTCGACGCCGCCTTCCGCAAGTATGAGGATGCGCGCCGCACCGAGGTGCTGAAGCTGCAGTCGGCGGCGCGCAATTCGCTGGAGTGGTTCGAGGAGGTCGAGCGCTATCTCGGGCTCGATCCGGTGCAGTTCAATTATTCGCTGCTGACCCGCTCGCAGCGCATCAGCCACGAGAATTTGCGGCTGCGCGATGCCAAATGGCTTGAAAGCGCCGAGGAATGGTTCCAGCGCCAGGCGGGGGCAGGCGGCAACAGGCAGCGCCGGGCGCCGATGTTCGCGCCGTTCAAGCTGCGCGACATGCAGCTCAACAACCGGGTCGTCGTTTCGCCGATGGCGCAGTACAAGGCCGTCGACGGCTGCCCGACCGACTGGCATTTCGCCCACTATGCCGAGCGTGCCAAGGGCGGCGCCGGGCTTGTCTATATCGAGATGACCTGCGTCAGCCCGGAAGGACGCATCACGCCCGGTTGTCCCGGCTTCTATGCGTCCGAACATGAGGTGGCGTGGAAGCGGCTGGTCGATTTCGTCCACACCGAGACCGAGGCTAAAATCTGCGCCCAGATCGGGCATTCCGGGGCCAAGGGCTCGACCCGTGTCGGCTGGGAGGGCACCGACGTGCCGCTCTCCTCGGGCAATTGGCCGGTCATGGCGGCCTCGGCGATTGCATGGTCGCCGCAAAACCAGGTGCCGAAAGCCATGGACCGCGCCGATATGGATTTGGTGCGCGACCAGTTCGTGGCCTCCACCGAAATGGCCGATCGTTGCGGCTTCGACATGCTGGAGATCCACGCCGCGCACGGCTATCTCCTGTCGTCCTTCATCACGCCGGTCACCAACCAGCGCACGGATGAGTATGGCGGTTCGCTGGAAAATCGCATGCGCTATCCCCTGGAAGTCTTCCATGCGGTGCGCGCCGCCTGGCCGGCGCGAAAGCCGATTTCGGTGCGCATTTCGGCCAATGATTGGGTCGGCATCGAGGGTGTCACGCCGGCCGATGCGGTGGAGATCGCGCGCATGCTGCACGAAGCCGGCGTCGACATCTGCGACGTCTCGGCAGGTCAGACCTCGATTGCCGCCAAGCCTGTCTATGGCCGCATGTTCCAGACACCATTCTCGGACCGCATCCGCAACGAGGTCGGCATGGCGACGATGGCGGTCGGCAACATCTATGAGCCGGACCATGTCAATTCGATCCTGATGGCAGGCCGCGCCGACCTGGTGGCCCTGGCACGGCCGCATCTCGCCGATCCCTACTGGACGCTGCATGCGGCCGTGACGCTCGGTGATCGTGGTGTCAAATGGCCGGATCCCTATCTGCCCGGACGCGACCAGATCTACCGGCTGGCCGAGCGCGATGCGGCGTCGGGGTTGAAAGTATGACGACGGCCTCGGCGATCCCCGGCAAGCATGCTTTGGTCACCGGCGGCGGCTCCGGCGTCGGCCGGGTCATCGCACTCGTGCTGGCCGAAGCCGGTATCGAGGTGACCATATGCGGGCGGCGCGAGGCCGAGCTTGCCAAGGTGGCTGGAGAGAACGACCGCATCCACGCCATGTCAGCCGATGTTACAAATGAGGCGGCGATGATTTCGCTCTACTCGCAGGCGGAAGCCATGCGAGGCCCGTTCGACATCGTCGTCGCCAATGCCGGCATGGCCAGCAGCACGCCGGCGTACAAGACCTCGCTTGCCGACTGGCAGCGGACGCTCGACGTCAATTTGACCGGCGCCTTCCTGACGGTGAAGCCGGCGCTGGTCGGCATGGCTGCGCGCAAGGCGGGCCGGATCGTCTTCGTCGCGTCGACGGCAGGACTGAAAGGCTACGCCTATGTCGCACCCTATGTGGCGGCCAAGCACGGCGTCGTCGGGCTGATGCGGGCACTGGCGGCCGAGACGGCGAAATCCGGCGTGACCGTGAACGCCGTGTGCCCGGGCTTTGTCGAGACCGACATGCTCGAAGCATCCGTTCAGCGCATTGTCGAAAAGACTGGCCGCTCGGCTGGCGAGGCGCGGGCGAGCCTTGCCTCGACCAACCCGCAAGGCCGTTTCATCCAGCCGCAGGAAGTTGCCGCGGCGGTGCTCTGGCTGTGCGGCGATGCGGCTGCGTCGATTACCGGACAAGCAATTTCGATCTCAGGAGGCGAAACATGGTAGCCGGCCCATTGCCCGCGCCGTCGGGACCCGGCAAGGACCGGCTGCGTCTCTGGATCAGGCTGCTGCGCGCCTCGCGCACGATCGAGGCCGAACTGCGCGAGCGCCTGAAGAAGGAATTCGATACGACACTGCCGCGTTTCGACGTCATGGCCGCCCTCTACCGCGCGCCGGAAGGCATGCTGATGAGCGATCTGTCGCGCTTCCTGCTGGTATCCAACGGCAATGTCACCGGCATTGTCGACCGGCTGGTTTCGGAAGGGGTGGTCGCGCGCGCGCGCCGCAATGGCGATCGCCGCACATCCATGGTGCGACTGACCGACGAGGGTTCCAAATCTTTTGCCGCAATGGCCGCGGCGCATGAGGGTTGGATCGGAGAATTGCTGGCCAAGGTCAGCGAGGAGGATGCGCGCCGGCTGACCGGCATACTGACCTCGTTCCGCAGCAACTGGGAGGGACGCGAATGAGTTCGATGGCCGGCCTCAAGCCGAAGCACTTCCTTTGGGAAGTCGAAGGCAGGATCGCCAGGGTGCGGCTCGACCGGCCGGAGCGCAAGAATCCGCTGACCTTCGACAGCTATGCGGAACTGCGCGACACGTTCCGCGATCTCGTCTATGCCGACGACGTCGACGCCGTGGTGTTCCTGCCCAATGGCGGCAATTTCTGCTCGGGCGGCGATGTCCACGACATTATCGGCGCCTTGGTCAATATGGACATGAAGGAGTTGCTCGCCTTCACCCGCATGACCGGCGATTTCGTCAAGGCGATGCTCAATTGCGGCAAGCCGATCATCGCGGCGGTCGATGGGGTCGCGGTCGGCGCCGGCGCCATCATCGCCATGAGCGCCGACATCCGCATCGCCACGCCGGAGGCCAAGACCGCTTTCCTGTTCACCCGCGTCGGCCTTGCCGGCTGCGACATGGGCGCCTGCGCGATCCTGCCGCGCATCATCGGCCAGGGCCGTGCCGCCGAATTGCTCTACACCGGCCGCACGATGACGGCAGCGGAAGGCGAGCGCTGGGGCTTCTACAACAGGCTGGTCGATGCCGCAGTGCTCGAGGCCGACGCCCTCGAGATGGCGGCGCGCATCGTCTCGGGTCCGACCTTCGCGCACGGCATCACCAAGACGCAGCTCAACCAGGAATGGTCGATGGGCCTCGACCAGGCGATCGAAGCGGAAGCGCAGGCGCAGGCGATCTGCATGCAGACGCGTGACTTCGAGCGCGCCTACAAGGCCTTCCTCGCCAAGGAGAAACCGGTGTTCGAGGGCAATTGATGGCTGACAAGAGTTTCCTCAACTGGCCGTTTTTCGAAGACCGGCATCGCGAACTCGCCGAACGCCTTGATGCCTGGTGCGCCAGGAACCTGCCCGTCGATCACCATGACGTCGATGCCGCCTGCCGCGAGCTGGTGGCGAAACTTGGCCGCGACGGCTGGTTGAAGCCGACGGCGCTCGATACCGACAATCCGGGACCGCTCGATGTCCGCACCTTGTGCATCACGCGCGAGACGCTGGCGCGCCATGACGGGCTGGCCGACTTCGCCTTCGCCATGCAGGGGCTCGGCACCGGCGCGCTCAGCCTGTTCGGCACGCCCGACCAGCAGCAATGGCTGGCAAAGACCAGGGCCGGCAAGACGATTTCCGCCTTCGCGCTTTCGGAGCCACGCTCCGGGTCGGATGTCGCCAACACCGAAATGATGGCGAGCCGCGATGGCGACTTCTATATCCTCAGCGGCGAGAAGACCTGGATTTCCAATGGCGGCATTGCCGATCTCTACGTCGTCTTTGCCCGCACCGCCGAGGCCCCGGGTGCCAAGGGACTTTCCGCCTTTCTCGTACCCGCTGATACCAAGGGGCTTGGCATTGCCGAGCGCCTTGAAGTGATCGCGCCGCATCCGCTGGCGCGGCTTTCCTTCGATCAGGTCCGGGTGCCGGCCTCGGCGCTGATCGGCAAACCGGGAGACGGCTTCCGCATCGCCATGTCGGTGCTTGACGTGTTCCGCTCCACGGTCGGCGCGGCGGCACTCGGCTTTGCCCGCCGGGCGCTGGACGAAAGCATCAGCAGGGTGGCCGAGCGCAAACTTTTCGGCGCTCCGATGGGAGAGCTGCAGATGGTGCAAGGCCATATCGCCGACATGGCGCTGGACATCGATGCCGCAGCGCTGCTGGTCTACCGCGCTGCCTGGACCAAGGACATGGGCGCGGCTCGTGTCACCCGCGAGGCAGCGATGGCCAAGCTGTTCGCCACCGACAAGGCGCAAGAGGTGATCGACAAGGCTGTGCAGCTGCATGGGGGGGACGGCGTCCGCAAGGGCCATATCGTCGAGAGCCTCTATCGCGAGATCCGCGCGCTACGCATCTACGAGGGCGCATCCGATGTGCAGAAGGTGGTGATCGCACGGCAGGTGATGGGCGCGGCCTGACAGCGACGTATTTGATTTTGAGATTTGGTTTTAAGAATACCGGGGAGGCTTGAAAATGCATGAGATCCTGCAGCCGGAGGGCTGGGCGAAACCGGTCGGCTACGCCAACGGCATTGCTGCGCGCGGCAGGCTCGTCTTCGTGGGCGGACAGGTCGGCTGGAACGGGCAGTGCCAGTTCGAGACCGACGATTTCGCCGGCCAGGTGCGGCAGACGCTGCAAAACATCGTCGCCGTGCTGGCGGAAGCCGGCGCGGAGCCACGGCACATCACCGCGATGACCTGGTATTTCACCGACAAGGCCGAATATCTCGGCAATCTCAAGGGGATCGGCGAGGCCTATCGCGAGGTGATCGGCCGACATTTTCCGGCGATGGCCGCCATGCAGGTGGTGGCGCTGGTGGAAGATCGCGCCAAGATCGAGATTCAGGCCACCGCCGTCATTCCGGAATAATCAGCCGCGCAGCCCCGCCTGCCTGAGCAGCGGCAGCACATGGTCGCAGAAATAGGGCAGTTCCCTGGTGTAGTTGACGAACGACAGCGCGATGCCCTGGTAGCCATGCCCGGCAATGGCAGCCATCTCGGCGGCGATCGTCTCCGGCGTTCCAACCAGCGGGTAGGTGCCGGCGCCGCCGGCGAAACGCTGCCGGTAGCGGTCATAGGCATGCGGGTCATGCGACTGCGAGAACTCCTTCTTGCCGGCCATATGGGCATCGACCGCATCGTGGTCGGCCAGATCGACGGCATAGCGCGTGTAGTAGGCCTGCGCCTCTTCCATGGTTGGGCGGCAGACGACATGCGCCACCGTGTAGACGCCGACATTGCGGCCAACCTTGTCGGCCCGCTCGCTGATGTCGGCGACATGCTTGCCGGCATCGCCCATTTCCGAAAAGGTGGTGAACAGATAGTCGCATCGGGCGGCGGCGAAATCGCGGCCCGGGCCACCGAAAGCAGCGTTCATGGTCACCGGGCGTGGAACCTGCAGGCTCGCCGGCCGGCTGACCGCTTCCTTCAGCCGATAGTAGGTGCCTTCATAGTCCAGAGGCTGGTCCGAGGCGTAAAGCTTTTCCAGGATTTCGATCCATTCGGCGGCCTGGTCGTAGCCCTTTTCGACCAAAGGCGTGCCGAACATGCCGAATTCCTTCGGGTTCCAACCGCAGACGATGTTGAGACCGGCGCGGCCATGGCTGATATGGTCGACAGTTGCCAGCGCCTTGGCGGCATAGAGCGGATGCACCAGCGGCACATGCACGGTCATGAACAGCCCGATCTGCTCGGTGGCCACCGCCAGCGCTGCCGCCCAGGTGAAGGTCTCGAACGACCATTCGCGCACCTTGTTGCGGCCGCCAAAGCCACGCCAGCGCGCGATCGGCAGCATAAATTCCAGCCCGGCGCGGTCGGCGGTCTGCGCCGCCGTCAGATTGTCCTGCCAGCTTGCCGTCCAGCGTTCCGGCACATCGGTGATGGCCAGACCGCCATCGGCATTGGTCGAAAAGACGCCGAGCTTCAGTTTGTTCGAGCCGTGCAGGGGATGCGTTTTGATCATCATGGGAACTCGTGGCGGGAGACCGACACGCTAGGCCCGCGCAAAAATATTTCAAGCCTGAAATAGCTTCGCCTCGCCGCCGATTGCGGATATGAATTGGAGGGGAAAAGGGATGAATATGAGCGCGTTCCGTCAGAAGTGCATCGGCAAGACCAATCTCGTCGGCTCCTTCGCCGCTATTCCCCATCCCGTCGCCGTCGAAGTGATGGCGCTCGCCGGCCTCGATTTCCTCTGCATCGACTGGGAACATGCTCAGATCGCGCGGGACACGATCGAAACCATGGTGCGCGCGGCCGACGTGCATCGCGTGCCGGCCATGGTGCGTGTTCCCGGCCATGCGCCGGACGCTATCCAGGCGGCGCTCGACAGCGGCGCACAAGGCGTGCTCGTGCCGCGCGTCTCGACCGCTGCTCAGGCCGAGGCGGCGGTGAAAGCCTCGCGCTATCCGCCGCTGGGCGAGCGCGGCGTCGGGCCTGGCCGCGCGGCCGGCTATGGCTATCGCATTCCCGAATATCTGGCCGCGGCCAATGACAGGGTGGTCGTCGCGGTCCAGGTCGAGACATCGGAGGGGCTGGCCAACATCGAGGCGATCGCGGCCATAGACGGCATCGATGTGGTCTTCGTCGGCCCCGGCGATCTCTCCGTGTCGATCGATGCGATCGGGCCGAAAGGCGTGGACAAGCTCAATGAGGCGATCACAAGGATCATCCGCGCGACCGTCGCGCATGGCAGGACATCGGGTATATTTTGCGCCAGCCCACAGACGATCAGCCAGTGGGCCGCTATCGGCGCGAGCTTCTTCGTGCTGGCCAGCGATACGATGTTTCTTGGCGCCGGCGCTGCGGCCAACTGCACCGCTGCGCGCGCCGAACTGCGGTAGACGGGCGGGATCGGGCAAGAACTTTTTAAGCTTAAAACTTTTTCCTTGAAAAGCGCAGCACATTGGATAGCATCCAAACTCGTTGGCGACTGTCGTGCCGGTGGGGCTTGCCGGGCAGTCCGTCGCGGTGCTCCGGGTGGGAGGGGTTTCAGTCCTTGTCGTTCATACTGCCCCAGTCATCGTCCAGCGCGCGTTATGCTTTCGACGGCGTACGTGCCCAGATCCGTGACCTGCACACCGAAAACATTGCCAACCTTGCCGTGCGCGCCCGAGAACTGGGCGACGTGATCGCGCTCTGGTACGGCGAAGGCGACATGGTGACGCCCGCTTTCATCCGCGACGCGGCGAAGGCCGCCTTCGATGAAGGCCAGACGTTCTACGTCCCTAACATGCGTGGGCACCCCCTACTGAACGAGGCGCTGTCGGAATACCAAACGCGCATTCACGGCCGGACGATCCCGATTGCGCGCACCACGGTCACGCCCGGCGGCATGCAGGCGCTGTACCTGGCGCTGGAACTGCTGGTCGATACCGGCAGCAACGTCGTCTATGTCGCGCCGCAATGGCCCAACATCCACAACGCCATCCATCTGATCGGCGGCGAGCCAAGGCCGTTTTCGCTCGACTTCAAGGGCGACTGGCATCTCGATCTCGACCGGCTGTTCGCCACTTGCGATGCGCGCACACGCGCGATCGTCCTGTCGACGCCGTCCAACCCGACCGGCTGGACCGCGTCGCGCGAGGAGATGCAGGCGCTGCTCGACTTCAGCCGGCGCACCGGCATCTGGATCATCTCCGACGAGGTCTATGGCCGGCTCTATTTCGACGGCAATGTTGCTCCTTCCATCCTGCAGATCGCCGAGGATGGCGACCGGGTGCTGTCGGTCAACAGTTTTTCGAAGGCGTGGGCGATGACCGGCTGGCGCATCGGCTGGCTGACGCATCCGTCGGGGGTGGCCGACCAGCTTGGCGCCATGACGCAGTACATCAACAGCGGCACCGCCGCGCCTATCCAGGCAGGCGCTGTCGCCGCCATCCGCCAAGGCGAGCCGCTGGTCGAGGAGATCAGGCAGCGGATCAAAACCGGCCTCGACCTTGCCTATGACAGGCTGGCCCAGATTCCCGGCATCATCCTGCCGACGAAACCGCGCGGAGGCATGTATGCCTTCTTTGCCATGGACGGCGAAAGCGACGCCCGGCAGGCCTGCGCCAGGATACTGGAGACGGCGCGCGTCGGGCTGGCTCCCGGCCACCTCTTTGGAAATTCGGCAGCGCGCTTCCTGCGGATGTGCGTGTGCCGTGAACGCGACCAGATAGCGACCGCGCTCAAGCGCATGGTCGCCGCCATGAATTGACGCCCCGCTGGGAGGTGGGACGGCAACAAACCGTGCGGGAGCAAACCCGCCCGATCAACAACCAGAGGGAACACAAAATGAGCTTCACTCGTCGCAACCTGCTTCTTCTCGCCGCCACGATCGGCATCGCTGCCGGCCCGGCCACCGCCTTTGCCGCCGATGTGCTCAATGTCGGCGCCTACCCGACCAATCCGCCCTTCGAATACAAGAACGAGAGTGGCACTTTCGAGGGCTTTGAAGTCGACATCGTCAACGAAGCGGCCAAGCGTGCCGGCATGACCACCGACATTGCCGACCTCGGCTTCCAGGCGCTGTTCGCGGCTGTCAGTTCCAACCGCATCGATGTCGCGATCTCCTCGATCACCATCACGCCGGAGCGACTGAAAACGCTGTCCTTCACCCAGCCCTATTATGACTCCGACATGGGCATTGCGACGAAGACCGATAGCGCTGTTAACACCGAGGCCGACCTCAAGGGCAAGATCGTCGGCGTGCTTTCAGGATCGACCGGCGAGACCTGGGTCAAGGCGCATCAGGAGGCTGACGGCTACAGCGACGTGAAGGGCTATGACACGCAGCAGAATCTTCTGCTCGACCTCAGCGCGGGCCGCGTGGACGCCGCCGTCAGCGATATTCCGGGCATGGAATACTCCTTCACCAAGATGAAGGACCTGAAGGTCAAGCAGCGCATCAAGACCGGCGAACAGTACGGCCTGATGATGAGCAAGGACCATCCGCTGCTCGGCAAGCTGAACGACGCGCTGACCGCGATGAAGAAGGACGGAACGCTGGCCGCGATCCACAAGAAGTGGTTCGGCAGCGACGCGCCAGCCGATTCCTCGACGGTCAAGGAAATGCCGCTGCCCAAGGCCTGACCGGCAATGCACTTAAATCGTGCCGGCTCCCAGGCCGGCACGATTCATTTCACGCTCCGGCGCCTGCTGCCACACGGATAGCCTCATCGGAGGCAAGGTCGATTGGTTTTAACTTGAGCATCCTTTGCTCTGGGGTTCGGGAACGCTCCCATGTCGCTGATCGACACCTTCTTCAATCCTGACGTGATAATGTCCAGCCTGCCGGCGCTGTTGCGTGGCTTCCTGAACACGCTGCTGCTCGGCATTTTGAGTATCGGCATCGGCATTCCCATCGGCCTGGGGATCAGCCTGTTGCGGCTCTATGCGCCGAAGCCGCTGCGCTGGCTGGCGGTCGGCTACACCGACATCTTCCGCGCCCTGCCGGTGCTGGTGGTGCTGATCCTGATCTATTATGCGCTGCCCTTCCTCGGCATCCGTCTGTCGTCCTGGGCCTCCGCCGTGACGGCGTTCGCCATCATCATGTCGGCCTATTCAGCAGAAGTGTTCCGCTCCGGCATTGAGAGCATTCCGAAAGGCCAATTCGAGGCAGCACAGGCGCTCGGCCTGCCTTTCCTTTTGACCTTGCGCAAGGTGGTGCTGCCGCAGGCGATCCGCGTCGTCATCCCGCCGATGACCAGCAATTGCGTCTCGATGTTCAAGGACACGTCGCTCGCTTCCACCGTTGCGCTGCCTGAACTGTTGAAGGAAGCGACCAACGCGCAGTCGCTCTATGCCAATCCCTCGCCGCTGATCGGCGCCGCTTTGGTCTATCTCATCTTCCTCTGGCCGATGGTCCGCCTCGTCAGCCTGCTCGAAGACCGCTTCAAGACCGAGAAGACGCGCTGACCTCATCAACCGTCCCGCTTCCCAAGCCATTCGCAGGAGATACAGTTGAGCAATTCCCAAGCCGCCGGCGGCTTTCCGGTCGACACCATCCGCGCCATGTTTCCGGCCTTGCAGCGCGCCGGTGATTTCATCTTCATGGACAACGCCGCCGGCGCGCAGATCCCGCAGAGCGTGCTCGACGCGGTGACCAATCACCTGGTCTCGCACAATGTGCAGCGTGGTGGTCGCTATGGGCGCTCGGTCACGGTCGACCAATCGGTTGCGGATGCTCGGACGAGCGTGGCCTTGCTGATCAACGCCTACAGTCCGTCGGAAATCTGCTTCGGCATGAACGCCACCTCGTTCATTCGCCTGGTCAGCCTCGGCATCGGCCAGATGCTGGCCAAGGACACAGAGCGCGACGAGATCGTCATCACCGATATGGACCACGACGCCAACATCGCCACGTGGCTGGCGCTGGAGCCCGCCGGAGCCAAGTTCAAATGGTGGCGCATGCGCGAGGACGGCAACCTGCATGTCGACGACCTCAAGCCGCTGGTTTCCGATCGCACCCGTCTCGTCGCCTGCACGGTGACCGCGCATTCGATCGGCTCGATCGTCGAAGTCGCTTCGGTGGCCGCGATCGCGCATGCGGCCGGCGCCGAAGTGTTCCTTGACTGCGTGCATTACGGACCGCACGGGCTGATCGACGTGCAGGCCTGGGACTGTGATTATCTCGTCTGCTCCGGCTACAAGAATTTCTCGCCGCATATGGGCTTTCTGTGGGGCCGCTTCGAAACGCTGAAGCGGCTGCCGACCTTCCGCGAGGATTTCATCCCCGACGAGCCGCCTTACAAGGTCGAGGCAGGCACCTTCATCTACGAGAACGTCTCGGGCATGGATGCCGCAGTGCAGTACCTGGAACTGATCGGCCGCAATCTGGCGCCCTCCAACAACCGCTCGCGGCGCGACAACATCGTTGCCGGCATGGGCGCCATCCGCGATTACGAAGTGCTCCTGGCGCGTGAGATGCTCGCCGTGCTCAAGGGATGCAATGCCACGATCTACGGCGTCGCCGAGGAAGCCCGCATCAACGAACGCGTGCCGACATTCTGCTTCAACATCGGCAAGCTGTCGCCGCAGCGGATCGTCGAGGAAATGGCTGACATGCAGATCGGCATCCGCGACGGCCATATGTATGCGCCCCGGCTGATGAAGCGTCTCAACCTGTCGATGGACAGCGGCGCCATCCGCGCCTCGCTGGTCCATTACAACACGGTCGACGAGGTCAGGCGTTTCGGCGAGGCACTGCGCGCCGTCATCGCAAGGCTGTCGTAGCTGGTCCTTAAACCTCTCCGGCGCGGAACATCGGCCCGCCCTTGTGGGCCGGGAAGCCATAGCCGTTGATCATCACCAGATCGATGTCGGAGGCACGCGCCGCGATGCCTTCGGCGAGTAATGCCTTGCCCTCGTCGGCCATTGCCGCCAGCAAGCGCGTGACGATCTCATCGGGCGAAAAGCGGCGCGGCACGATGTCCTTGGCCGCCCGAACGGCCTCGATCAGCGCGGCCACTTGCGGGTCGCTCCTGCGCTCGCCGTCGGAATAATCGTACCAGCCGCGCCCGGTCTTGCGGCCGAAGCGGCCGGCCTCGCACAGCCGGTCGGCGATCTCGACATAACGTGCTTGCGGATCGCGCATCGCCGCCTGTCGCTTGCGCCGCGCCCAGGCTATCTCCAGCCCAGCCATGTCGTTGACCGCGAAGATCCCCATCGGGAAGCCCCAGGCCTCCAGCGCGGCATCCACCTCTTCCGGTGCTGCGCCATCCTCCACCATGAACTCCGCCTCGCGGCGGTAGGCCGAATAGAGGCGGTTGCCGATGAAACCCTCGGTAACGCCGCACACGACAGGCAGCTTGCCGAGCTTCCTGACGAACGCGATAGCCGAGGCGAGCACATCGGGCGCCGTCGCCGCGCAATCCACCACTTCGGTGAGCCGCATGACGTTGGCCGGGGAGAAAAAATGCAGGCCGGCGATCCGTTCGGGCCGGGCGGTTGCCGAGGCGATCTCGTCGGGGTTGAGGTAGCTGGTGTTGGTCGCCAGTATGGCGTCGGGGCGGACGATACGATCAAGCTTCCGGAAGAGTTCGGTTTTTACCGCGAGATCGTCGAACACTGCCTCGATGACCAGATCGGCCTGCACCAGCCTGCCGGCGTCACTGGCCGCTTCAAACCGGCTCAGCGCCTCCCTGCGGGCATGATCGGTGAGTCGGCCGGATTGGACCGACTTGTCGAGAAGGCCGGCGATCCGCTCGTATCCTTTTGCCGCGGCGTCGTCGTTCTGCTCGATGCCGATTACGCGATAGCCGGCATTCAAGGCCGAGACCGCGATGCCTGCACCCATCAGGCCGGTTCCGACGATACCGACGGTCTCGACCTTGCGAGGCGTGATACCCTCCAGCCTGTCGACTTTGCTGGCTTGCCTCTCGGCAAAGAAGACGTGGCGCAACGCTGCCGCCTCGCGAGAATCCCGGAGGCGCAGGAAGGTCGCGCGTTCGTGCACAAGACCGTCCTCAAGTCTGGCCGTGGACGCGGCCCGGACCAGTCTCACGGCCTCTGCAGGCGCGATCTGTCCACGGCTGCGGGAAAGCACCTTTCTTGCGGCTGCCGCGTCGGCCTCAGGTTGCGAGCGCGGGACGGAAAGCGCACCCGTGCGCCGCAGCGGTTGGCCAACGAGACGGCGGGCGACATCGAGCGCGCCTTCGGGAAGATCGTCCGCAATGGTATCGATCAGACCGAGAGCGAGAGCTTCGTCGGCATTTGCGGGCCGACCCGTGCCGATCAGGTCAATTGCGGCGACCGTGCCGATGAGGCGGGGCAGGCGTTGGGTTCCGCCGGCCCCGGGCACTAACCCGAGCTTGACCTCGGGCAGGCCGAAGCTGGCCGCCTTGCTGGCCACCCGGTAGTGGCAGGCCAGCGCAATCTCGCAGCCGCCGCCGAGCGCCGCGCCGCCTACTGCCGCGACGATCGGTTTGGCGAAGCTCTCCATCGCTTCGATCACGTCAGGCAGTGTGGGCCCGATAGCGGGCTTGCCGAATTCCTTGATATCGGCGCCACCGATGAAGGTGCGCCCAATGGCGGTCAGCACCACGGCAGACACTTCATCCGACGCCGCACGCCCAAGCGCAGCCATCAGTCCGGCCCTGACATGGAGGGACAGCGCGTTGACCGGCGGATTTTCGATCGTGACGATGAGAACGCCATCGACGATCTTGCCTGTGACACTCTCGGAAAATCGTGCTGTGTTCATGGAGTTTTATTCCGGAACAACGGCAAATCTTCCTCCTCCTTCTGCTCTCCGCCAAATGCCGGTGTCCCGGCTCGGACGGATGAAGCGCCATGGATCTTCAAAATAATTTCAAGCTTAAAATAATTAGAATTCGAAAAACTTCAAGCCTACCGGAGTCGACTGCAAAAGGCGTCGCTACCACGACGGTGATCGGTCAGACTTGACGGTTGCACTGCGGTGCCGGGTCAAGGCGAGTTTGTGGAAACCTTCGGCAGCAGGGCTTTGAAATAGTCGATCGTCTGTTGCAGCCCGGCTTCTAAAGTCACCGTCGGCTCCCAGCCGACAAGCCTTTTGGCAAGGGTGATATCGGGCTGGCGGTGCCGCGGATCGTCTTGCGGAAGATCGCGGTAAATTATATCCGAACCTGATCCGGTCATCTGCGTCGTCAGTTCGGCCAAGCGCCTGATCGTTACTTCCCTTGGATTGCCGATGTTTACTGGACCGGTCACCTCCGGCCCCGTATCCATGAGGCGCAGCATGCCGCTCACCAGGTCGTCGACGTAGCAAAACGACCTTGTCTGTGAGCCGTCGCCGAAAATGGTTATCGGTTCACCACGAAGCGCCTGCACGATGAAATTTGAGACAACCCTGCCGTCTGCCGGGTGCATGCGCGGCCCGAACGTATTGAAAATCCGCGCGACCTTGACCCACAAGCCATGTTGTCGGTGATAGTCGAAGAACAGCGTTTCGGCGCAGCGTTTGCCTTCATCGTAGCATGAGCGCGGCCCGATCGGGTTTACATTGCCCCAGTAACTCTCGGGCTGCGGATGCACAGACGCGTCACCATAGACCTCACTGGTGGAGGCCTGAAAGACTTTGCATTTCAGCCGCTTTGCCAATCCAAGAACATTGATGGCGCCGTGCACGGCGGTCTTGATCGTCTGAACCGGGTCGTACTGGTAGTGAACAGGCGAGGCCGGACACGCCAGGTTGTAAATCTCATCGACTTCGACGTAGAGCGGAAAGGTCACGTCATGGCGCATGAATTCGAAGCGGGGATGCTTGGCCAAATGGTCGATATTGCGCTTTGATCCGGTGAAAAGGTTGTCGACACACAAGATTTCGTCGCCTCGTTCCAACAGGCGGTCAATAAGATGCGAGCCGATAAACCCTGCGCCCCCGGTAACGAGAATGCGTCTGCGGCTGTCATAGAGTCTGGCCAATTTCTGCTCCCAGGCAAATGCTGATCGACCAGATATCGGTCGCCACACGCAGGATACGACGTGTCCGCAGCCAATGCACAAGGACCAAACTGAAATTTCGCAGATCCGCTCGGTGCCGATGCGAATTCCGATCCCGGCATTTGGTTTGATCAGAAGGCACGATTGAGGCCGATAGTGGCCTATGGATTGGCAGCAGAGAATATCAGCCCTGTCGTCAGGGCCGCCGCTGCGTAGATGGCCGGCAGAACCTGACGGTTCATCCCAATCCGCAGCAGAGAGTGGCTCGAAACCCGGTCCTGCTGGATTTTATCCACAACATCGATGGCATCGGCGGATGGCAACATGAAAATGGCAACGACCATTTTTCGTGAGACATTCCTCTTCGCGATAGAGCATCGTTGAATTGGCCAACAGCCTGCCATACAAGCACGTCGGCTCAACAGGTGGCTCGAGGAACCCCACGGATGTCCGAACGCATTGCAGTTATCGGCCTGGGTTATGTCGGCCTGCCGGTAGCCATTGCCTTTGGGAAGGTTTTCCCCGGCACCATAGCTTTTGACATCAGCGAGCGTCGGATCGGGGAATTGCGTGGCGGCGTCGATCGTACGGGGGAAGTTGACGCAACGGCGCTCAAGGAGACCTCGATAGGGCTGACCACCGACCGGGAGATGTTGAAAGGCGCTACTTTCTTCATCGTCGCCGTGCCAACCCCTATCGACGCAAATCGCGCTCCCGATCTAGCTTCTTTGAAACTGGCGTCCGAACTCGTCGGCGAGGCGGTGAGCAAAGGCGCCGTCGTCGTTTTTGAGTCGACAGTCTATCCAGGTGTGACCGAAGATTTCTGTGGGCCGATCATCGAGCAGGTTTCCGGCCTGCGACATCCCCGCGACTTTGCCCTCGGCTATTCGCCCGAACGCGCCAACCCCGGCGATCGGGAACACTCGCTGCAAAAGATCGTCAAAGTCGTCTCCGGCGAGAATAACGAGACGCTGGAGCGCGTCGCGAACGTTTATGGCCGTATCATCGATGCCGGCGTCTACCGCGCCCCGTCGATCAAGGTGGCCGAGGCAGCGAAGGTTATCGAGAACACCCAGCGCGATCTGAACATCGCGCTGATGAACGAACTGGCAATGATCTTCGAGCGGCTCGATATCCGGACGCAGGATGTTCTTGATGCTGCGTCGACGAAATGGAACTTCCTTCCCTTCAAACCGGGGTTCGTCGGCGGCCACTGCATCAGCGTCGATCCATATTATTTGACCGCCAAGGCCGAGGCCGAAGGTTACCATCCGCAGATCATCCTCGCCGGACGTCGCATCAATGACGGCATGGGGGCCTTCGTCGCCCAGCAGGTTGTCAAACGGCTGATTGGTTCTGACACGCCCGTCAAAGGGGCTTCTGTCGGCATTCTCGGGCTGACATTCAAGGAGGACGTGCCGGATTTGCGCAACAGCCGCGTTTTCGACATGGTCAAGGAACTAAGGCAGTTCGGAATTGTCCCCAAAGTCCATGATCCCCTTGCCGATGTCGAAACCGCTCGGCGTGATCACGGCGAAACAATCCTGCCGCTCGATGAGATAAACGATTTGCAGGCGCTTGTTCTGGCGGTGCCTCACAGGCAATATCTCACCAACGAAAGAGCGCGTCTTTTTCAAATGATCAGGCCGGGGGGGACACTGTTCGATGTCAAGTCGGCCATCAAGCCCAATGAAGTTCCCGACAACATAAAATACTGGAGCTTGTAAAGCTCGCCTGAAATTAACGCTAGGATATGCAGTGACATCAAGCAGGCCGATACTGATCACCGGCGCAGCCGGGTTCATAGGGTTTCATCTTTGCCTGAGGCTGCTTGCCGAAGGAGGCCAGGTTATCGGCCTCGACTCCATGAACGAGTATTATGACGTCAGCCTGAAGCAGGCTCGTCTCGAGCGGCTGAAAGCGTTTTCGAATTTTTGTTTCGAGCATGCCGATCTCACGGAGCGGGACCGTATTTCGGAGCTCTTCCTTTCGGCCGCGCCGGAGGTTGTCGTCAATCTCGCGGCGCAAGCCGGCGTACGCTATTCGATCAGCAATCCGCACGCCTATGTGGAAAGCAACCTCAGCGGCTTTGTCAACATCCTGGAAGGATGCCGGCAGGCGTCCGTCGGCCATCTGGTCTATGCATCGTCGAGTTCGATTTATGGCGGCAGCACCCGCATGCCGTTTTCCGTGCACGATCCGGCGGACCATCCGCTCAGCCTTTACGCCGCAAGCAAGAAGGCGAACGAGCTGATGGCGCACACATACAGCCATCTGTTTGGACTGCCGACCACCGGGCTGCGTTTTTTCACCGTCTATGGTCCGTGGGGGCGGCCGGACATGGCGCTGTTCATCTTCGCCAAGGCTATCCTCGCCGGCGAGCCGATCGAGGTCTTCAACTATGGCAACATGCAGCGGGATTTCACCTATATCGACGACATTGTCGAAGGTATTATCCGCGTCATGCAGCAACCCGCGACACCCAATCCTGAGTGGAAAAGTGTCGCGCCAGACCCAGCGACCAGCAACGCCCCGTTCAGGATTCACAACATCGGCGGCAATTCGCCCGTTCAACTGAACCGATTGATCGAGGTGCTCGAAGACGCGCTGGGACGCAAGGCAAACCGCAACCTCAGGCCACTTCAGCCAGGCGACGTTCCGGCAACTTTCGCCAATGTCAGCTCGCTCGAGGAGGCGACCGGCTTCAAGCCCAAAATCCCGATCGAAATAGGGGTTCCGCGCTTTGTCGAATGGTACCGGGAGTTCTACCGAGCATGATCGGACGCTTCGCCACCTGGAGGCGGCTGGCTCCTGACCAGCCATGGCTGGCGCATGCCGCTCGGAAAACTCAATAAGCCGCAGCCGAACTGGGTGTTGCCTGAAGGCGGTCAATATCTTTCCGGGGCGGCGCACCGAACAGGCGACGATATTCTCGGCTGAACTGCGAAGGGCTGTCATAGCCCACCGCGAACCCGGCCGTGCCTGCGTTTGCGCCGCCGGCAAGCATAATCCTTCGCGCCTCCTGCAGGCGCAGCTGCTTCTGGTATTCGAGCGGGGTCATGCGCGTAATCGCCTTGAAATGGGCATGAAGGGACGACGCGCTCATGCCTGATGCCGCCGCAATCTCTTCGATGCGCAGTTGTGCCTGGAAATGATTGCGGATCGTGGCGATGGCGCGGCTGACCTGGTTCAGGTGGCTGTCCACCGACGCCATCTGGCGAAGCGTGTCACCGTGCGGTCCGGTGAGGAGCCGGTAAAGGATTTCGCGTTCGATCAGCGGCGCCAGCACGGTGACGCTCTCGGGGCGATCGAGCAGCCTGACAAGCCGACAGGCGGCATCAATCAGGTCGGGGTCACTTGGATAGGCAGCTAACACCGGCAGATCCCTGCTGGGGGATGCACGTCCTTCTTTCACAAGCAGTTCGGCCAGCGCGGTGGAATCAAAATCTATCTTGCAACAGAGGTAGGGCGCCGCCGGGCTCGCCTCCAACACATGCCCGACCAGCGGCAGGTCGACCGAGACGAGCAGGTAGCTCGATGCGTCATAGACCACGCTCTGGTCGGCCAGCGAGACGCGCTTCGATCCTTGGGCGATTATGCAAAGCGACGCCTCGTAGACCGCAGGCACGGGTGCACTGGGCTGGTTGGCGCGAATGAGCGACAGCCGCGGCACCGCAGTGCCGGCCATGCCAGATTTCGGCGCAAAGCGGGTGATCAGCTCGGCGAGTTCATTGATTTTCTCCATGCCGCATAAATCTTCATGGCGCGAAATGTTGCAAGGCATTTCGAGTTCATTTGGAGGATCGTGCAAACTCTTTGGACGATCACGCTACCGGCCTTTGCCGGTTCGCGCCATCTATCTCCCCGTCACCGCAGCGAAAAAGGAACGATCATGACGGGACTTAAAGACAAGGTTGTACTCATCACCGGCGCCTCCAGCGGCATCGGCGAAGCGACGGTTCGGGAACTTGCCGGTGCCGGCGCCAGACTGTTCATCGGGGCCCGCCGCACCGAGCGGCTCAAGGCGCTGGCCGCAGAAATAGGCAAAGGCGTCGCGTGGCGCGAACTCGACGTGACTGACGCGGCGAATTTCGACGCCTTTGCCGATGCCGCTCATGCCGAATTCGGGCAGATCGATGTGCTGGTCAACAATGCCGGCGTCATGCCGCTGTCGCCGCTTGCCGCGCTGAAGCGCGATGAGTGGTCTCGCATGATCAATGTCAACATCGGCGGCGTGCTGAACGGGATCGCCGCGGTGCTGCCGCGCTTCGTCGCCCAGAAGAATGGGCATATCGTCAATGTCGCCTCGGTCGGCGCGCATATCGTGCTGCCCACCGCGGCGGTCTATTGCGGCACGAAATATGCCGTCTGGGCAATCACGGAGGGGCTGCGGCAGGAGCATGACGACATCCGCGCCACGATCATCTCCCCCGGAGTGACCGCAACCGAACTGGGCGACGATATCAGCGATCCTCAGGTCGCCACGGCTCTGAAAGAATGGCGGCAGAAGTCGCTCACACCGGACGCCATTGCACGGGCGATCCGTTTTGCGCTTGATCAACCCGATGGCGTCGACGTCAACGAAGTGATCGTGCGGCCAACCGCTGCCAATATGTAGAACTTGCTGCCGGATGCCGGCTTTCGGCGAGCTACGGCGCTCTCCAAGATCCGGCAAACGGCCCACCCCTTAATGCACCACCGCCCTCAGCCTCTGGCGCAACTCCCGCGGGCCACATCGTACCGGCTCTCGAACGCGCGCGAAAAATGCGCACTCGAATTGAACCCGCAGGCAAAGGCGATTTCCGAGATCGTGGGCGACGCGCGGGCGGGCGACAACAATTCTTCCTTGCTGCGCTCCAGCCGCCTGTCCCAGACGAAGCGTTCCGGTCTCGCGGCAAGGCCGGTGCGCCGCTGGGAACTTAACCCGCTAATCATCTCCCCTGCGACGGTAGAGATGTCAGGCTTCGCCGGCCAGGCGCGCTGAAATCAGCCGCGCCGCCTGGATCACCGCTTCGCCCTGGCTGGCTGCCATGCTGTCATCGGCGCGTGACACAGGCGAGGCCACCGCGAGCGCACCGAGAGGACGCCCATCGGAGCCGAGGATTGCCGCGGCTATGCTGTGCACGCCTTCTTCATAGCCTTGGGAGCTCGAGGAATAGCCGCGCTTGGCGGCAAGCCGGATCGCCTTCATCAGCCTTTCGGGCTGCGTCACCGTGTGTGGCGTGAAGGTCGGCAACGGCTTGTCGACATAGGCCTCGGCCGCTTCCCGAGGCGAAGCGGCGAGAAAGGCGATGCCGGAGGCGGTGCCGTGCAAGGGCAGCACCTGGCCGACATCGACATTGACCCGGTTGGCCTTTGCCGACAGCTCGACATGGACCGTCAGCAGTGCGCCGGCGCTGAATTCCGACAGATGCACCGTCTCGCCGGTTTCCAGCGCCAGCTCGCGAACCACAGGTGCTGCCACGCGCACGAAGGGAAAATGCGCGTCGCGAAAGCGGGCCAGCCGCGACAGGCCGGCGCCGAGCCGGTAGCGGCGGCTTGCCGGCTCTTGTTCGATCAGGCGGTGGTCGGCCAGCGCCATCAGCAGGCGCCGCGCCGTCGCCTTGTCGAGGCCGGTTTTGCGGGCGAGCTCGGACAGGCCGATCTCCGGTTCGCCGAGCGTGAACTGTTCCAACAGCGATATCGCTTTGCCGACTGTGCTCATCGTGCATCCTCAAGATACTTCGCATGGGAGGGAAGCCAATCCACCTTGCAGTCCGCTCATAGCACATAAAATGGTGGTTCAAATAACGAACCGTTTGGAAGCGACAAAAAACACCAGCAAGTTTCGCGGCGACATCAATCTCGATGCGCCGCGCCGTGCGAGGGGTGATGCTGCGCGGCAACACCTATCAACAGGTGGATCAACTCGGCGGCGCTGCGCCTGGCCGGCGTGTCGACCCAAACGCCTGATCCTGGCCGGCGCGGAAGCTTCAACTCTGCCCCAGCTGCGCGCGGCGCCAGGCGGCGGGCGCCTGGCCAACCCGCTCCCGGAAGAAGCGTGAGAAATAGGCCGGATCGTCGAAGCCGATTTCGTAGGCGATGTCCTCGACGGTGCGCACGGTGAACAGCAGCAAGCGCTTGGCCTCCAGCAACCGTCGCTCGCCCATGAGCCGCTTGACGCCGCTGCCAAGCACCCTATGGGCGGCCTTGTCGAGAAGATGCGGTGTCGTGGCCAGCGCCTCGACGTAGCGGTCGACGGGCCAGTTGTCGCGGAAATGCGCATCGACCAGACGGCGCAAGCCGCGCGCCAATGCAGCATCGGAAGAGCCAGTCGCATCCATTACCTCGGGACCAAGACGCGCGACGTGGGAGAGCGCGACGGCAATCAGCGCCGGCAGGGTCTTGTCACTCCCGGCCTGCGCCTCGGCATATTCCGTGGCGATCATCTCCAGCACCGCCGCAAGCCTTTTCCACGCGACGTGCTGAGGAAGGCTATCGGCAAAAACCGGCCGATCCAATGGCAGCAGGCTGTGAGCGGCTATTGCCGCAAGCGCATCATCGGCGACCGAAACGACGATGGCGTCGGTGCCGGGCCCGATCGAGAAGCCATGCACGATGGTGCTCGGCACGAAGCTGACGGCCGGCGCCGAAAAGTGCCAGGATTGATCCTCGATGCGATAAGTGCCGGAGCCGCTTGTCCAGTAGGTGATCTGGCCCATTTGCGGATGCTTGTGCGCGGCAACCTGGCCGAGATGAATGTTGCTGCGCGCAAGCACCGTCTCGACATGCAGGAAGCCGACTTCGAGCGGCCGCACCGGCTCGCCATAGACAAAGAAATCAGGAATGGAATTGAGGCTCATGGCGCCGGAAAAAGTCCAATCGGTTTTGCCGTTACGTCCTAACCGATCCTTGCCAGGAGAGCTAGAGTTGATGCCATAAGTGGAGGAACATCATGCGATCGGAAGACTTTCGTGCCGACAATGGGCGCCCGTTCACCGGGGCCGAGTATCTGGAGAGCTTGCGCGACGGCCGCGAGGTCTACATCAACGGCGAGCGCATTGCCGATGTCACCACCCATCCGGCGATGCGCAATTCGGCGCGGTCGCTGGCGCGCCTCTATGATGCGCTGCACGATCCCAAGCGGCAGGGCACGCTGACCTCGCCTACCGATACCGGTTCGGGCGGCTACACCCACAAATATTTCCGCGTCGCCAAATCCTCCGGCGAACTCGCGGCCCAGCAGACCGCGATCGCCGAGTGGTCACGCATGTCCTATGGCTGGATGGGCCGCACGCCCGATTACAAGGCGGCACTGATGAACACGCTCGGCGCCAATGCCGACTGGTACGGCCCGTTCAAGGACAATGCGCTCGCCTGGCACAAGCGTGCGCAGGAAGCCGTGCTGTTCATGAACCACGCCATCGTCAACCCGCCGATCGACCGCCACAAGCCGGCCGAACAGGTGAAGGATGTCTTCGTCCACATCACCAAGGAGACCGACGCCGGCATCTATGTCTCCGGCGCCAAGGTGGTGGCGACGTCCTCGGCGCTGACCCACTACAATTTCCTGGCGCAGAGCTCGGCGACGGTCACCGAAGATCCGTCGCTGTCGGTCATGTTCATCGTGCCGATGAATGCGCCGGGGGTAAAGATGTTCTGCCGCGTCTCCTATGAGCAGACGGCCAACACGGCGGCGGCTCCGTTCGACTATCCGTTGTCGTCGCGCTTCGACGAGAACGATGCCATCCTGGTGCTCGACAATGTCTTCATCCCCTGGGAGGACGTGCTGGTGCTGCGCGACGCGCAGAAAATCCTGTCCTTCCATCCGGCTTCAGGCTTCATGCATGGCTATTGCTTCCAGGGCTGCACACGCTTTGCCGTCAAGCTCGACTTCCTCGCCGGCCTGCTGGCCAAGGCGCTGCGCGCCACCGGCGGAGATGCCTTCCGAGGCAACCAGGCGGCGCTGGGCGAGGTGATCGCGCTCAGGCACATGTTCTGGAGCTTTTCCAACGCCATGGCTTATAATCCGATCCCCTGGGCGAATGGCGCTGTCCTGCCCAACCTGGAAGCAGCCCTTGCCTACCGGACTTTCATGTCGGAAGCCTACCCGCGCGTCATCGACACGGTGCGCCGGGTGATCGCCTCCGGCTTGATCTACCTGCCGTCATCGGTGCGCGACTTCAACAATCCCGAGATCGACAAATACCTCGCGCAATATGTGCGCGGTTCCAACGACATGGGCCATGTCGAGCGCATCAAGATCATGAAACTGTTGTGGGACGCGACCGGCACCGAGTTCGGCGGCCGCCACGCGCTCTACGAACTCAACTATGCCGGTGCGCCGGAAGAGGTGCGGCTGCAGGTGCTGAAGGGCGCCGAACGCGGCGGCCGGCTGAAGGCCATGGAAGAACTGGTCGACACCTGCATGGCCGACTATGACGAGAACGGCTGGACGGGAGATACCTGGCTCAATCCGCTCGCTTCTACGGCCGGGTGATGTCAGATGGCCACGCAGATTTCGAAGGCCGATTTCCGCGACGCCATGGCAAGGGTCTGCGCGCCGGTCAACATCGTCACGACAGATGGTCCGGCCGGGCGCGGCGGCTTCACCGCCACCGCCATGTGCAGTGTGTCGGACGAACCGCCGACACTGCTGGTGTGCATGAACGGCCGCTCGACGCAGGCCGCCATGTTCCTCGCCAACCGGCGCTTCTGCGTCAACGTGCTGACGCATGACCATATGCACCTGGCCGGCAAGTTCGCCGGCGCGACCAGGGACATGGAGGCACGCTATTCGGCGGCGCGCTGGCAAACGCTGGCCTCAGGCACGCCGGCGCTGTCCGATGCGATCGTCAATTTCGATTGCGAGATCGAGGATGTGCACATAGTCGGCACGCATAATGTCATGATCGGCCGGGTTATCGACGTCAGGCACGGCAGCGGCGGCTCGGCGCTGCTTTATGTCGACCGCAATTACACGCAGCCGACGCGGCTTGGCAGTTTTGGCGGCTGAGCGGGAGCAGTCAGTTCTCGCCGGCGATCAGGCTCTCCAGCAGATCGAGCAATTGCTCGAGCCTCTCATGTCCGAAGCGCTGTTCGATGTCGCGGTAGATGACGAGGCGTTCCGGCGACAAGGCATCGATAAGGGCGGAGCCCGCCGGGGCGATCGTCAGCACGACACGGCGGCCATCGCCTTCCGCCCTGTTGCGGGTGATGAATTTTCGGCCCTCGAGCGTCTTGATGATGCGTGTCAGGCTGGGCGGCAGCACCGAAGCGCGATCGGCAAGTTCCGTCGCCTCGACAGGGCCGGCCTCGCTCAGAACGCGCAGCACACGCCATTGCTGTTCGGTCACGTCATGCGCCGCCAGCATAGGGCGAAACCGCGCCATCACCACTTCGCGGGCATGGAGCAGCGCCATCGGCAGAGAACGACGGGTGTTTTCAGGCAGCAAGAAGCAGCGTCCCCAATGATGCGGGCGGTCGGCGGGACCGCACGCCAAAACCTGACCTTTCCATCCCGTATCGTCGCCTCAACTTGGATGCAAGGCTTGACTTCAGTGATGCTGCATGTAATTAACGCGTTAACTACAGCAGCGCAACAATCCGGGAGGCGAGACGCGGTGCCTCACTTTTCCATCGAGTATTCGGCCAACCTCGATGCCAAGGTCGACATGAGCGAATTGTGCGCGCTGGTGTTGCGCACCGTGCTCGGCACCGGGCTGTTTGAAACCGGCGCGGTGCGGGTGCGGGCCTTCCGTGCGGAAGCCTATGCCATCGCCGACAGCCTGCCGGAAAACGCTTTCCTCGACATGTCGTTTCGCATTGGAACCGGGCGCAGCGCCGAGGACAAGAAACGAACCGGGGAGGCGGTCTTCGCCGCGGTGAGCGAATACCTTGGCCCCCTGTTCGATACCCCGCATTTCGCTCTTTCCCTGGAGATCAGGGAGATCGACCCGGTACTGAGCTGGAAGAAAAACGCAATCCATCCGCGACTGCGCGGCAAGTGACGGAAGCTGATATGTCCGACCTCGAAGGCAATCTGAAAAAGGCCGAGGCCTATCTGGCCCGTTTCAAGCGCGACGGCGTGCTGAACCAGATCGGCGGCGAAGCGGTGCCGGCGGTGGATGGCTCGACCTTCGAGAGCATGTCGCCGGTCGATCTCAAGCCGCTGGCCAAGGTCGCGCGTGGCAGTGCCGCCGATATCGACCGCGCCGCCAAGGCGGCAAAGGCGGCGTTCCCGGCCTGGGCCGCCATGCCGGGCGACGGGCGCAAGAAGCTGCTGCACAAGATAGCCGATGCGATCGAAGCGCGCGCCGAGGAGATCGCCTTCGTCGAGTGCATGGACACCGGCCAGGCGCTGAAATTCATGGCCAAGGCCGCGCTGCGCGGCGCCGAGAATTTCCGCTTCTTCGCCGACCGCGCGCCGGAAGCGCGCGACGGCGAGACGCTGCGCACGACAGGCCAGGTCAACATCACCACGCGCGTGCCGATCGGCCCGGTCGGCATCATCACGCCGTGGAACACGCCGTTCATGCTGTCGACATGGAAGATCGCGCCGGCGCTGGCGGCAGGCTGCACCGTCGTCCACAAGCCGGCCGAATTTTCGCCGCTGACCGCTCGCCTGCTGGTCGAGATCGCCGAGGAGGCCGGCCTGCCGAAAGGCGTGTGGAACCTGGTCAACGGCCTCGGCGAGCACGCCGGCAAGGCGCTGACCGAGCACCCTGACATCAAGGCGATCGGTTTTGTCGGTGAGAGCCGCACCGGCTCGATGATCATGAAACAGGGCGCCGATACGCTGAAGCGCGTGCATTTCGAACTGGGCGGGAAGAACCCGGTGATCGTCTTCGCCGACGCCGATCTCGAACGTGCGGCGGATGCGGCCGTGTTCATGATCTACTCGCTCAACGGCGAACGCTGCACCTCATCGTCGCGGCTTCTGGTCGAAGCCTCGGTCTACGACACATTCACGGATCTGGTTGCGGAGAAGGCAAAGCGCATCAAGGTTGGCCATCCGCTCGATCCCAAAACGGTGGTTGGTCCGCTGATCCATCCGGTGCACGAGGAAAAGGTGCTTTCCTATATCGAGATCGGCAAATCGGAAGGCGCGGTGGTAGCCGCCGGCGGCGGCAAGTTCGCCGGTCCGGGCGGTGGCTGCTATGTCAGCCCGACGCTGTTTACCGGGGCCACCAACAGGATGCGCATTGCCCAGGAAGAGATTTTCGGGCCGGTGCTGACTGCCATTTCCTTCAAGGACGAGGCCGAAGCGCTGGCGCTGGCCAACGACACCCAATACGGCCTGACCGGCTATCTCTGGACGTCGGATGTTACCCGCGCCTTCCGCTTCACCGATGCGCTGGACGCCGGCATGATCTGGGTCAATTCGGAGAATGTGCGGCATTTGCCGACGCCGTTCGGCGGCGTCAAGAATTCCGGAATCGGCCGCGACGGCGGCGACCATTCCTTCGATTTCTACATGGAGACGAAGAACATCGCCTTCGCCACTTCAGCGCACACGATCCAGAAACTCGGCGGCTGACCGGAGGACATCGCATGCCACTGCCCAAACCAAACCTCTATCCCGCCTTCAACATCGTGCGCCTCAGCCATGTCGAACTGGCGGTCACCGACCTAGCGAAATCCCGCGCCTTCTATGTCGACACGCTTGGCCTGCAGGTTACCGACGAGGCATCGGACGCCATCTATCTAAGGGCCCTGGAAGAGCGCGGACACCACTGCATCGTGCTGAAGAAGGCCGGCAGCGCCGAAGCCCGCGATCTCGGCTTCAAGGTTTTTTCGGATGAGGATCTCGACAAGGCCGAGCACTTCTTCAAGGCAAAAGGCCTGCCGGTCGAGTGGGTCGAGCGACCGTACCAGTCGCGCACCTTCCGCACCCGCGACCCGCACGGCATTCCGCTCGAGTTCTTTGCCCAAATGGAAAGGCTGCCGCCGATTCATCAGAAATATGCGCTCTACAAGGGCGTGAAGCCGCTGCGCATCGACCACTTCAACTGCTTCTCGCCCAATGTCGACGAGTCCGTCGCCTTCTACAACGAGCTTGGCTTCCGCGTCACCGAATACACCGAGGATGCCAGTAGCGGAAAGCTGTGGGCGGCCTGGACGCACCGCAAGGGCGGCGTCCACGACATCGCCTTCACCAACGGTGTGGGTCCGCGCCTGCATCACGTCGCCTTCTGGGTGCCGACACCGCTCAACATCATCGACCTGCTCGATCTGATGGCGACGACGGGTTACCTCGCAAATATCGAGCGCGGCCCCGGCCGGCATGGCATTTCCAACGCCTTCTTCCTCTATGTCAGAGACCCGGACAATCACCGCATCGAGATCTACTGCTCGGACTACCAGACGGTCGATCCGGATCTGGAGCCGATCAAGTGGGACCTCAAGGACCCGCAGCGCCAGACGCTGTGGGGCGCGCCGGCGCCGAAAAGCTGGTTCGAGGAGGGCAGCACCTTTGCCGGCGCGGCCGCACGCCAACCGGATTTGACGGCGTCGCCGATCATCGCACCGTGACCACAGACGCGAACCTGACGGAGACCGGGATGACTGCACCTGGGCGGCTCGCCACCTTCACCGTCGGCGGCAAGACGCGCTATGGCGTGGTCACAGATAAGGGCGTCGTCGACCTGTCGGCGCGGCACAGCCAGTGGCCGACGCTGCGCGAAGTGATCGAGGCCGGCGTGCTACGGCGGCTGGCGGAAGAGGCCGAAGCCCACGCCGTCGATTTTCCAGTCGGCGCCATCGCTTATGAAATCCCTGTGCCGTCGCCGGAAAAGATCATCTGCGTCGGCGTCAACTACCCGGACCGCAACGAAGAGTACAAGGACGGCCAGGCCGCGCCTTCGAACCCGTCGCTGTTCATCCGCTTCCCCCGCTCCTTCGTCGGCCACAACGCGCCGCTGGTGCGGCCGCCGGAATCGCCGCAGCTGGACTATGAGGGCGAGATCGTCATCGTCATCGGCAAGGGTGGACGACGCATCGCCGAGAGGGATGCGCTTGACCATATCGCGGCACTATCCCTGTGCAACGAAGGCACCATTCGCGATTGGGTACGGCACGCCAAGTTCAACGTCACGCAGGGCAAGAATTTCGACCGCACCGGCTCGCTCGGTCCGTGGCTGGTGCCGTTCACCGACGAGGCGCAGATTGCCGACATCGCGCTGACCACCCGCGTCAATGGCGAATTGCGCCAGCAGGACCGCACCAGCCGGATGATCTTCTCGTTCCGCAAGATCATCGCCTATGTCTCCACCTTCACCACGCTGGTGCCAGGCGATATCATCGTCACCGGTACGCCGACCGGCGCCGGCGCCCGCTTCGACCCGCCGATCTGGCTGAAGCCGGGCGACGTGATCGAAGTCGAAGCCGACGGCATCGGCGTGCTCCGCAACGGCGTCGTCGACGAGGCAGCATCGTGACCCCCGAGCAAGTTGAAGATGCCGCGGCAAGGCTGTTCGAAGCCGAGCGTTCGCGCCGCCAGATCCGTCTGCTCAGCCTCGATTTTCCCGACGCGACGATGGAGGATGCCTATCGCGTCCAGGCAGCGCTGGTGAAACGCAAGACCGATGCCGGGCTGACCCCGAAGGGCTGGAAGATCGGCCTGACATCGAAGGCGATGCAATATGCGCTCGCCATCGACACGCCGGATTCGGGCGTGCTGTTCGACGACATGTTCTTCAACGACGGCGCGACGATACCCGTCGGCCGCTTCATCCAGCCGCGCGTCGAGGCCGAGATAGCCTTCGTCATGAAGGCGCCGCTGAGGGGCCCAGGCGTGACCATCTTCGACGTGCTCAACGCCACCGATTATATCACGCCGGCGCTCGAAATCCTCGACACGCGCATCGAACGCGTCAATGCCGAGACAAAGAAGGCGCGCACTTTCTTCGATACGATTTCCGACAACGCCGCCAATGCCGGCATTGTCATCGGCGGCCGGCCGCAACGACCCGATGAAGCCGATATGCGCTGGATCGGCGCCATCGTCTCGCGCAATGCGGAGGTCGAGGAGACCGGGCTTGGCGCCGGCGTGCTCAACCATCCGGCGATGGGCATTGCCTGGCTGGCGGACAGGCTCGCCCGCTACGGCATGTCCATCGCGGCCGGCGAGGTGGTGCTGTCCGGATCGTTTGTGCGCCCGGTCGAGGCGCGGCCCGGCGATACCATCGTCGCCGACTTCGGCAGCTCGGGAACGGTCAGCATCCATTTCGCCAAGAGCTGACGGCTCTCATCGGCTCGTCAGTTGGGCTGTTCGCCGCGCAGGTAGTCAATCGCCACATCGGCTGCGATGGTCGACATCCGCAAGCCGACATCCCTGGTGATGTCGCCTTCGACGCGGCTTTGCACCCAGCCAAGAAAGGCGAAGGCACGCAACGCGGCGAATAGAGGCAATGCGGCGATGTCCTGCGGGATCAGCGCACGCTCTTGCTGGTAGCCGTCAAGCAAAGCGGTTTCGATCAGCGGGTAGATCGCCTCCTCGCGGTTCTGATAGAGGGCGACGGCAAGGTCGTACATGTGCCAGCCATGGCCGCAATCGTCGAAATCGATGATGCGCACCGCGCTGTCATGGATGAGCACATTTTCGCGCACCAGATCGGCGTGGATGATGCCGAAATTGCGCGCGCTGCGCTCATGCTCCGACAGCGCCTTCACTGCCTTGTCGCGCGCCTGCAAGACCAGCGCGCGGCGAGGACCATCGAGAAAGGGCGAGGTCTCGAACCGGCCCCAGACCGGGTTCGCACCGAAGAAGCCGTCGAAGTCCCAGGCATGGCGGACGAAGCCCGCGGGCGGCGTCCACGAGGCAGTGACATTGTGCATATGGGCGATGGTCCGCCCGATCGCCGTGAAGATCTGGACCGACTGGTCGGGCGTGTAGACCAGTGGCACGCCGCGTGCGCCCACGGCGCGCCCCTCCAGCCAGCTCAGGCAATCGGCCTGCCGGGGCTGCGCCGAGGTGGCCGTTCTGACAAGCACGAACGGATCGCCGGCCTGAGTTGCGACGCAAGACGGCGTGGCGACGCCGGCGGATTGCAGGAAGCCCATCCATTGCAGTTCCGAACGCAGCGCGGCGTCCGTGTGGTAGCCGAGCCGGTGGATGCGCATGGCTGCCGGCTGGCCATCCGGCAGCCGCACGCGGAAGACGGCGTTCTCGCGGTGCTTCAGAAGTTCCGGCTCAGAGTTGCGGACGCCCCAATGTTCGAGCGCACGCCTGGCGAGCTCCGTGACATCGGCTGCCGTTTCGGGCTCGGATTGGGTGGAAACAGAATTCACGCGGGCACTCCGCCGACTTCACCCAGCACCTCGTCCAGCAGGCCGATCAGGAAGTCGGCATTGTCGCGCGAGAACGGCATGGGCGGGCGGATCTTGAGCACATTGCCGTGGATGCCGGTCTTGCCCATCAGCACGCCGCGATGGCGCATGCGATTGGCGACCTGCTCGGCAATGTCGGGCGCCGGTTCGCGCGTGTCGCGGTGGTGGACCAGCTCGGCGCCGAAGAACAGTCCGGCCCCCCTGACCTCGCCGATGCACTCATGCCGATCGGCCAGCGGGCGCAGCAGGCCAAGCGCATAGGCGCCGACGTCTTGCGCGTTGGCGACAAGGTTTTCCTGTTCGATGACGTCGAGGACGGCATTGGCGACTGCGCAGGAGACCGGGTTGCCGCCAAAGGTGTTGAAGTAGCGGAAAGCGTCGCGGAAGGTCGCCAGTATCTCCTTGGTGGTGACCACGGCCGCGATCGGATGGCCATTGCCCATCGGCTTGCCCATGGTGACGATGTCGGGGACGAAGCCGGCGCGCTGATGGCCCCAGAAATGGCTGCCGGTGCGGCCGAAGCCGGGCTGCACTTCGTCGGCGATGACCAGACCACCGGCTTCGCGCACGGCCCCCAAGGCGTCGTCGAAAAATCCGGTGGGCAGAGCCGGGAAACCTTCATTGGCGAGCAGCGGACACAAGATGATGCCAGACAGGCCAATGCCATCCTGTGCCAGCGAGGCGATCGCTTGACGCACGGCGTCGCCAAAGGCCTTGCCATTGGCCATCGCATCGGGATGGCGATAGCTGTCGGGGGCCGGCACCAGCCTGACATGGGGGGCGCGGCCGCGGATCGGAGGCATGCGCGTGCTCAGCTGCGAAACCGCCGTCGTGTTGCCATGATAGGTGGCGTCGGTGGCGATGATGCCCATATTGCCGGAGGCGGCCTGCGCCATGCGCAGCGCGATGTCGTTGGCCTCGCTGCCGGTGCAGGTCAGGATTGCGGTGGCGAGGCTTGCATTGAAGGTCGCCGTCAGCCGCTCGACATAGTCGAGAATTGCGGTGTGCAGATAGCGTGTGTGGGTGTTGAGCAGGCTTGCCTGACGGCACAAGGCCTCGACCACATGCGGGTGGCAATGGCCGACATGGGCGACGTTGTTGTAGGCATCGAGATACTTGCGGCCGTCGGCATCGTAGAGCCAGACGCCTTCGCCGCGCACCAGGTGCACGGGCTCGTCGTAGAACAATTGCGATTTCGCGCCGAGCAGGCGGGCACGCCGCTTGACGAGCGCTTCCTCGCTCGGGTTCTTCTCAGATTGGGTCATTGCGTACCAAACTCCATTGCGTCAGCGGGTCTATCAGGCCCTCGACAGACCTGCATCGATGGCCTCGCCGATCTTTGCCACGTCGGCGGCGCCGATGATCAGCGGCGGCGACAGGATGATGTTGTTGCCGGACACGCGCAGCATGACGCCGGCGTCATAAGTGGCTTCCGAAACCACGGCCATGGTCTTCTTGTCCACCGGCTTTTTCGTCGTGCGATCGGAGACCAGCTCTAGCGCAGCCATCAGGCCCTTGTACCTGATGTCGCCGACGATCGCGTGCTTGGCTTTTAGCCCCTCCAGCGTCGCCGCGAGCTCGATGCCGCGCGCGGCTGCGTTCTCGTCCAGGCGAAGCCGCTTGGTCTCGGCAAGTGCAGCCAGCCCTGCCGCGCAGCCGACAGGATGGCCGGAATAGGTATAGCCATGACCGATCGCCCCGAAGCTGGTCTTGTCGGCCTCGAAGACGTCGGCGACCTTGGCGCCGATCAAGGTGGCGCCGAGCGGGAAATAGCCCGAGGTGATCGCCTTGGCGATGGTCATGAAATCCGGCTTCACGCCGGATAGCCGCGAACCCGACCAGGCGCCGGTGCGACCGAAGCCCGTGACCACCTCGTCGGCGATCAGCAGGATTTCGTGGCGGTCGCATATCTCGCGCACCAGCGGCATGAAGCTGTCATGCGGAACGATGACGCCGCCGGCGCCGAGAACCGGCTCCATGATGAAGGCGGCAATGGTGTCGCCGCCCTGGAAGGCGATCTCATCCTCCAGCGCTTTGGCGCACAGTTTGGCCAGCCGCGCCGGATCGGTCTCATCGAACGGATTGCGGAAGGTCCAGGGTGCGGGAATGTGGAAGACGCCGGGCATAAGCGGCTCATAGTTGCGGCGGAAATTGGCGTTGCCGTTGACTGACGCGCCGCCGAAATGGGTGCCGTGATAGCCCTTCTTCAGCGCGAGGAATTTTGTCCGGTCGCCCTGGCCGCGGATCTTCCAGTATTGGCGGGCGAGCCGCAGTGCGGTTTCGACCGAATCCGAGCCGCCCGAGGTGAAGAAGGTCCGCACCATGCCTTCCGGTTCGAACCATTCGCTGAGTTCGTAAGCGAGCTCGATCGATGGGCCGGTCGACGTGCCGCGAAACCCGGAATAGTAGGGCAGGGCGCTGAGCTGGTCGGCGATGGCCTTCTTGATGGGGTCGCAGGAGTAGCCGAGATTGACGTTCCACAGTCCGCCAACCGCATCGAGCACGGTGTTGCCGTCGATGTCGGTGACCATCACGCCTTCGCCTTTCATGATCACCTTTGGCGGGTTGGCCCGCATCTCGGCCGGGTGTGCCATCGGATGCCAGATCGGCTTGGCGTTTTTCTCGGTGAGGAAATTGATGTCGCGCATCGCAGGGCTCCGCAAATGTCTCAGGAGATGAGATCGAAATGGCCGAGGGCCTCGGCATAGGAAAGTGCCGGCCGCGCGACGTCGAAATGAACGGTGCGCATGCCGGCGGCACGGCCGCCATCGACATTGCGCTGCTGGTCGTCAACGAACACACAGGCGCGGGCAGGCAGGCCAAGCGCCTCGGTCACCAAGGCATAGGCGCGCGGATCGGGCTTGAGGATGCGGGTATAGGTGGCGTCGACGATGGTGTCGAACAGCTCGAGCAGCGGCAGCCGCTGACGGAAGCCGGCGCCATAGAACAGATCTAGCTCGTTGGACAGGATCGCCAGGCGAAATCCCGCCGCATGCACGGTCCGGATGGCGCGGACGGCTTCGGGCCGCACGATCTTTTCCGGCTCGGCTCCGCGTGCGCGCTGGACGAATGTCTCCATTGCCTCCCAGTCCTCGCCGACGAGCCGGCCGACTTCGCTGGTGCGGGTGCGCCAATAATCGCGCTCGCTGATGTCGTTGGCCTGCATGGAGCGCCACAGCGGATCTGAATCCGGGTCGAACGGCCCGTGCCATTGCAGCGTTCCCGGCGCGAGGCCGAGCGCCTGTTCGGTCAAGGCATGGGTCTCGAAAAGGGTCCGGGTGACGACGCCGCCGAAATCGAGGACGAGCGCCTGGGCAGGAACAGCGCTCACGCAGCCACTCCCTTGGCCGGCATGCCGCGCGGGATGATGCCTTCCTCGACCCAGCGGTCGAAGATTTCGAGCGCCTTGCCGACGAACTCGTCGCTGTTGATGTGGGCGTCGATCTCGTGGAACTCGACGCCGGCGGGAATGGCCTTGCGCATCTCATCGGTGAACGCCGCGAGGGCTTCGGGTTCGTACAGCGGCTCGCCCTGCGCATCCCATTCCTGGATGCCGCCGGAGGGCAGGATGAAAGCGGAGCGCCCCTTCGACGCACCGAGCTTGGCGGCGATGGTCCTGGCGACTTCACGGCGGTCGGCGGCATCGACGGTGATCGAGCCGATCAACCTGTTATGAGCATGGAATGGCCGCTGCGCGAACTTTGTCGGCAGCGCCTGCCAGGTCGGCAAATCGACCATGTCTACGGCGCCAGGGGCTGCGATCTGCGGAATGCCGCGGGCGCCGGCATTCTCGAGCCGGTCGGCGCCGGAGCTGACGACCGAACCGGCAAGATGATTGGTGATCTCCTGCAGGCTGAAGTCGAACACCGCGCAGAAATGGTCCTGGCTGGCGATCGATTCGAAGGCCCGGCCCCCCATCCCGGTGGTGTGAAAGACTGCGACGTCATAGCCGCGCTGCTCCAACGCCGGCTTCAGCGTCTTCATATAGCGCAGGCAACTGCTGCCCAGCGAAGTCATGCCGATGGTCGGTCCGACCGCCGGGGCCCAAGCACGGGATGCAAGCACGATCCTCGCCGCACCGACCACCGCGCCGCAGGCCTGGGAAAGGACCAGCTTGCAGATGGTGTTGAGGCCGTAGAGCCCGCCTGCCCACAGGATCATCATCAGGTCGGGCGCGACGCGCTCGGGCGGAATGAGATGCGAGTAGGCGATGGTCGAGACGACGAATTTCGGCACGCCGAGCGGCAGGCACAGCGCGACATCGAGCGCCAAATCGGTTCCCATCGAACCACCGATGGCGATGAAGGCGTCGATCTCGCCGCGCTGGTGAAGCTGGCGCACCAGCTGAACGGCGCCGACGGCCATCAATGTCATGGCGGTGTTTTCGTCGCCGCTCGAGACGATTTCGGCCATCGTCACGCCAGCGGCCCGCGCAACGGCATGCTTGTCGTGATCGGGACTATAGGCGGGGGCGCCCAGCACGCTGACATCCATCATCACGGCGCGGCCACCGGATGCCTCGATACACGCTTTCATGAACAGCAGTTCGTCGGTCTTGGTGTCGCCCGTGCCGATGACCAGGATGCGGGGCGTCGCCATATCTGCAGACATCAGGCCTGCCTCCTCAGGGTTTGCAGGTTTTCGCCATTGAGGCGCATCGAAATCTCCCGTGCCGCGGTCACAACCGCAAGCCCTCGTTCCACGATCGTAGCCGGTGTCGTCCTGGCCTTCGGGGCTGCCACCGCAATTGTCCCCAGCGCAAGACCATCGGCGGCGCGGATTGCAGCCGCGACGCCGATCACGCCGTCCTCATGGCCCTGGTCGCAGATCGAATAGCCGCGGTCGCGCGCCTCGCCGATCGACTTTGAAATGGCGGCCGGCTCGACGAGGGTATGATCGGTGAAGGCCTCAAGCGAACCTGTCAGGCATGCTTTCACGGTCGCGTTGTCGGCGAAGGCGAGATAGGCGATGCCGGAGGCGGTGGAATGCAGCGGCAGAAGCTGGCCGACATCGATGTTCACCCGGTTTGCCCAGCTTGAATGCTCGACATAAACGGTGATCAGCCTGTCGACGCCGAATTCCGACAGATGCACCGTCTCGGTTGTCGAACCCGCCAAATCCTGCGCCACGGGAATTGCCGTTTGCAGGAACGGGAAGCAGGCTTCGCGGATACGCGCCAGCCGCGACAGGCCGGCGCCGAGGCGATAGTGCCGCGTGCCGGCATCCTGCTCGACGAAACCATGGCCGCCCAGCGCCATCAGCAGCCGCCGCGTCGTCGCCTTGTCCAAGGCGCACCGCCGCGCGAGATCGGAAAGTCCGAGCTCGGGCTCGTCCGCCGTGAACAGCTCCAGAAGTGAAATCGCCTTGCCGACCGTACCCATCCAGCCTCCCGCTCGGATAGAAACTTAATGTGTGAATTAACTTGACAGGCATCCGCATTCTTTGCAAGTCTATATTCAAAATAATGGTTCAAATAATGAACCGATGGCATTTAGGGAACAGGCCGAGCGGCCGCGAACCCAGGGGTTCGTAAGACTGGAGGGACAAATGTCAGCAGTTTCGGAACAGGCGCCCGCCAACAGGCTGCGCAAGAACAGTCTTGGCGTCGGCGCTATCACCTTCATGGTGATTTCGGCGGCGGCGCCGCTCACCGCGGTCGCCGGCGGCACGCCGCTCGGCATGCTTATGGGCAATGGGGCGGGCTTTGCCGGCACCTATCTTATCGTGACCGTGTTGCTGCTGCTGTTTGCGGTCGGCTACGTCGCCATGTCGCGCCATGTCGGCAATGCCGGCGCCTTCTATGCCTACGCCGCGCGCGGGCTGGGCGGTTTTGCCGGCGGCGCAACCGCAATCATCGCGATCCTGTCCTACAACGCCATGCAGATCGGGGTCATGGGCCTGCTGGGGGCCGCGACCGCCGGCCTGTTCGCCGGCTGGGGCATCGACCTGCCCTGGTGGGTGTGGAGCTTCATCGCCGTCGCCATCGTCGCGGTGTTGGGCTACCGCCAGGTCGACCTCTCGGCCAAGATCTTGACGGTGCTGGTGCTGTGCGAATACATCGTGGTGCTGGTGTTAGACCTCGCCATCCTCAAGACCGGTGGCGACAGCGGCCTCTCGGCGGCGCCGTTCAGCTGGAGCCAGATCGTCAGCGGCTCGCCCGCCATCGCCATCCTGTTCTGTTTCGCCGCCTTCATTGGTTTCGAGGCGACGACGATCTACGCCGAGGAAGCCCGCGACCCCAAGGTGACGATTCCGCGCGCCACCTATTTCTCAGTGTTGCTGATCGGCGTCTTCTACATGGTCACGGCCTGGCTGATGGCGGTCGGCGCCGGCGTCGACAAATTGTTGCCCGCACTGCAGGCGCTTCAGGATCCGACGACTTTCCTGTTCGGCCTGTCCGACCGCTACGCCGGAACCATGCTGTCGCACGCCATGGGCATCCTGTTCGTGTCGAGCCTGTTTGCTGGCGTGCTGGCGTTCCACAACGCGGTTGCCCGCTACATCTACGTCTCGGGCCGCGAGAAGCTGTTGCCTGAAGCGATCGGCGTGACGCATTCAGTGCACCAGAGCCCGCATGTCGCTTCCGTCATCCAGAGCGTGTTGGCAGCGATCGTCATCGGACTGTTCGCGATACTCGGCCTCGATCCGGTTCTGGCGCTGTTTTCCTGGCTGACCAATGTCGCGACGCTGGGAGTCATCGTCATGATGGCGGTGGCCTCGCTCGCCGTGGTGATGTACTTCCGCGCCAACCCGTCGACGCAGGAGAATGCGCTGAAGACCACCATCCTGCCTGGGCTGGCCTTCATCGCTTTCGTCGTCATCATCTACCTGATCGTCATTAATTTCGGTGGCCTGTCCGGGGCCGGTGGCTTCCTTGGCGTGTTGCTGCCGGGGCTGGTGCTGATTGCCGCGGTGGTCGGCCTGCTGCTTGCCGGTGCGTTGAAGAGCCGGGATCCGGTTGCCTTCGAAAATCTCGGCGTGCCGCTGAAAGACTAGGACAAAGGACAAAGGGGTGGCGCGTTCGGCGCCGCCCCTTTCCATCGCAAGGGAGTAACGGCGTTGAGCTTTGCCGAGAGCATCACCGTTGAGGCGCTGGAAGCCGATCCGTATCCGATCTATGCGGAACTGCGGCGCAGTGCGCCTGTCGCTTTCGTGCCGGCGGTCAATCTCTGGTTCGTCACCCGCTGGAAGGACGTCGAGACCGTCGCAAAGTCACCCGACATCTTCTCCGCCGTCGTCGGTACGTCTCCGGTCGAACGCTCGTTCGGCAAGCCGACCATCCTGACCACCGACGGCGAAACGCATAGACAGCTGCGCCAAGGCGTCGATCCGAAATACCGGCCGCGCACCGTCGCCGCCTATGCCGGCGATCTCGTACGGTCGATTGCCGAACCTTTTCTCGACCGGATCGCCGAACAAGGCTCCGCCGAGCTGATGGCGGATTATTTCGAGCCGGTGTCGACGCTCAGCCTGGCGCGCTCGCTTGGCCTTGCCGACATCGACATGCCGACGCTGCGCCGCTGGTTCTATGGCCTTGCGCAGGGCGCCATCAATTTCGAGAACGACCCGAAGCGGCAAGAGATCGCCGACGCGATCAGCGCCGAGGTCGGCGCAGCCATCCGGCCGACTCTGGATAGACTGGCGCACGCCCCCGACGGCTCGGCGCTGTCGCATATGCTGCATGACGGCATGCCGGAAGGCACGACGCGGCCGATCGATTTCTTGATGCCGAGCATCAAGGTCATTCTGCTTGGCGGCATGCAGGAGCCCGGACATGGTGCCGGTTCGATCCTCGCCGGCCTGCTTGCGCATCCCGAACAATTGCGGCAGGTGCTCGCCGATCCCGAGACCTTTGTGCCCAGGGCTGTCGATGAAGGCTTGCGCTGGGTGGCGCCGATCGGAACCCAGACGCGGCAGACGACGCAGGCGGTCGAGCTTGGCGGCGTAACCATCCCTGCCGGCGCCGCGGTCGCTGCACTTGTCTCCTCGGCAAGCCGCGACGAGAGCCGCTTTGCCGATCCAGACCGCTTCGACATCAACCGCAGGGAAGGCAATCATGCCGCCTTCGGCTTTGGTCATCATTTCTGTTCGGGCCGGTTTTTCGCGCGCGAGCAGATGTGCCTTGCGTTAAGGCTGCTGCTCCTGCGCTTCCCCGATCTCAGCCTGGTGCCAGGCAAGGTGCCGGTGTTTCGCGGCTGGGAATTCCGCGCGCCAACCACGTTGTATGTTTCCCTGGGAGTCCGCCACCAATGATCAGCCAGAATGCCATCGACGCGCTGCGCAAGACGGAGATCGGCGAGCGGGGCTTGTTTATCGACGGCGTACAGGCTGCAGCGACGAGCGGCGCGACGCTGGCGGTGATTTCGCCGATCGACGGCCGCCCTTTTGCCAGCATCGCTGACGGCAATGCCGCCGACATCGATCGCGCGGTCCGATCGGCGCGAAAAGCATTCGAGAAGGGTTCATGGTCGCGCGGTGCCCCTGCCTTTCGCAAGAAGGTGCTGACGAAATTTGCCGAGCTGATCGAAAAACATGTCGATGAGCTGGCCGTGCTTGGCGTGCGCGACAACGGCACCGAGATCGGCATGGCCTACAAGGCCGAGCCGCTGTCGGCGGCCGGCACCATCCGCTACTACGCCGAGGCGATCGACAAGGTCTATGGCGAGATCGCGCCGACGGCCGACAATGTGCTCGGGCTGATCCACAGGGAGCCACTCGGTGTCGTCGGCGTCATCGTGCCGTGGAACTTCCCGCTGATGATCGGCGCCTGGAAGATTGCGCCCGCACTGGCCACCGGCAACAGCGTCGTCGTCAAGCGGCCGGAGATCGCCTCGCTGACCTTGCTGCGGCTGGCCGAACTCGCAAGCGAGGCTGGACTTCCCGAAGGCGTGTTCAACGTCGTTACCGGGCATGGTGCTGTCGCCGGCGAAGCGCTTGGCCTCCACATGGATGTCGACGCCATCGCCTTTACCGGATCGGGGCCGGTCGGCCGGCGGCTGCTCGAATACTCCGCCCGTTCCAATTTGAAGCGGGTCTTCCTCGAGCTTGGCGGCAAGTCGCCCAACATCGTCTTTGCCGACGCTCCGGACCTGAAGCAGGCGGCGGTCGTCTCGGCCAACGGCATCTTTCGCAATTCAGGCCAGGTCTGCGTGGCGGGCTCGCGTCTGCTCGTCCAGTCGTCGGTCTATGATCTTTTCATGGACGAACTTGTCTCGGCAACCACGCGGCTCAAGGTCGGCGACCCGCTCGATCTCGCCAGCGATATCGGTGCGGTATCGAGCGCCGAACAGCTGGACAAGAATCTCGGCTTCGTCGCCATGGCGCAAGCCGAAGGCGCCCGTCTCGTCGCCGGTGGCGAACGGATACTGACCGAGACTGGCGGCAGCTACATGGCGCCGACGATCTTCGAGAACGTGACGCAAGAGATGCAGTTGGCGCGCGAGGAGGTGTTCGGACCGGTGCTCGGCGTGATGCGCTTCGAGACCGAGGAGGAGGCGGTGCATCTCGCCAACTCCACTGTCTACGGACTTGCCTCGGCGGTGTGGACCGCCAATCTTTCCACGGCCCATCGCATGGTGCGCGCCATCAACGCCGGTGTCGTCCACGTCAACACCTATGGCGGAGCCGATATCACCGTGCCGCTTGGCGGCGTCAAACAGTCCGGTTTCGGCCGTGACAAGTCGCTGCATGCGCTGGAGAAATTTGTCGACCTCAAGACCGCCTGGATTGCGCTCTGAGCCTTGCGGAAAGGCCAGCGTATCTGCTCTTTTCGTCAAGCTTGGCCTCAGAAACGCCACGCTGGTGCTGGTTGGCGGCGATCGCGTCACCGCTATCGGCAGTTCCGACTAGCGTGGTGTCGTGGGTCCTGGTTTTGCGCGGAAAGCCGTGTTGCGGCCGGCCGGTATCACGGCGTCCTACTCCGTTGTGCTCGCTTTTTTTCTGCGCCGATTGGTGTGCGACTGGGCGACGGCCATTCGTAATTCGGGTGTGATCTCCAAAGGCGCATTCTCTGTCCCATGCGGGTCTTGCAGCCCCTGGACGTGAACGGTCGGGAATGGGAGCTCGATGCCCTGCTCCTTGAAGGCCTGGCGGAGGCGCAAAAAGAACCTGCCTTTCATGCTGAAGGCGCCTCCAGGTCTGGTCGTGACCTTGACCCTCAAGACGATGCCGTACTCGCCGAACTCCTGCACCCCCTGCATCTTGATCGGTTCGATCACCCAGTGTTTGAACTCCGGATCTTCCGCCAGTTCCAGGCCAATTCGCTTGATCAGTTTGCGAGCAAAGTCGATATCGGTGTCATAGCCAACGGTGATGTTGAATTTGTCGGTGACCCAGTCACGGCTCTGGTTCTGCACGGCGCCGAGTTCGCCGAAAGGTATCGTGAACAGCGGACCACGATGGTGGCGCAGCTTCACCGAGCGCAGCGAAAAGCTCTCCACCGTACCCCTGTAGCTGCCCGATGAAATGTATTCGCCGACACGGAAAGCATCGTCGAGCAGATAAAACACGCCAGAGATCACGTCCTTGACGATGGTTTGCGCGCCAAAACCCACCGCGACGCCAACGACGCCGGCGCCGGCGATCAGCGGGCCGATCTGGATGCCGATCGAAGCGAGCATCATCAGCACCGCCATCACGATGATCACTGCTAGCAGAATGTTCTGGATGATCGGCAACAGCGTGTGCAGCCGCGCCTGATGCGGATCGAGGGTGAGGATGTCTTCTTCGCTCACCACCGCTTGCGGTATCGCGACGCCCAGCTTTCGTTCGATCAAGGCTTTGATGATCGACCAGCCGAAATCGGCAGCAAGGGCAATGACCACGACGTTGATCAAGCCGCGCAATATGAGCATGGTGGTCGTATCGCTGCCGCGCATGGATTGCATGTCCAGGCCCAGTACGCGTGCGAGAAGGTAAGCCGCCGCGAGGATGAAAATCATCCGGATACCGCGATCGATGACAGCGATCGTAACCGCCGGGATCGTCGGCCGGCCCGCATCTTCCGAACCGGGCCGCAGGACGAAATTAACCCCGCGCTCTGTCAGCACAATTGCCAAAGGCAGGAAGAATGCGGTGAAGGTAAACCAGAAGAATGTGTAGAGGCCGGCAATGCGTTCGAGGAACAGAACGACGAAATAAGCCGTCAACAACCATGTCACTGCCGTGTGACCGCTGTGGCGCGCGCCGTCTCGCTGCGTTCTTGGCCGACGCCAAATGGCCAGCAGGAAGAGCAACAGCAGGATGAAATCGGCGCCGACGGACAGGACCATCATTCCGTCCTGGTCTATGCCGAGACCCGGCAAGAGGACAAACGCGGCGGCGAAGAAGGCGAAAACGCCGACGATCCGGGGCAGCCAATAAGCCCAATGGTCAGCAGCTCCGTTGGTGATCGGCAGGGCACGAACCTCGATGGCGTGCTCGACCTCCATGAAAGAAGGGACGAGCGTGGCCATCACGTATAGGCGCACAGCCCACGTAAAGACCGCAGCCATCAGAAATGTCAGCACAATCTCGCGGATGAGCGCTGGCCAGTCGAACAGCATGAACGCACCGGCGCTGCCCAGCGCGAACGAGCCGATCATCATGCTGGAATAAAGCGTGCGGCCGCCGATCTTCTTGGCCCGCCCGATGGGCGTATCTCTGGGTTGCGCGATGATCCAAAGACGAAATGGACGGGTGAGCTTGTATATTGCCCAGGTGAGCGCCAGGCCGGCAGCGATAAAGATCGCAATCAGCACCAATATGCTGACGGGGCCCTTGCTGGACATATCGTCCATTGTCTGGGCCCTGACGCGCGCGAACTGGCCCGGCAGTGTGGGCACGGTTCGCACGATTTTCTCGATGTGATGCTTGATCCGATCGAGCGTCGAGGATGCCATTGTATTCATCTGGCTCGGTGCGGCCACGGCGTCGGCCGGCGGAGCGCCAGCCTCGGCAGGCGCTTCCGTTGATCCAGCGGCCGGATTTCGTTGCTCGGCCACCCAGGCCTTCACCGACGGATCGTCGAGAAGCTCGAACAGCTGTTTGACCTTGTCGGGCGCGACGGCGGCCGGTGACTGCGCCTGTGCCGGGCCAGCCAGCAGGAGGGCGATGCCAAGGATGAGCGGCCCGGCAATCAGGGCAAACATCGTCGTCAGGCCTCCGGGACGCCGTGCCGGGCGCGCCAGCTTGCTGGCTCCCAATCGTCGTTTCATGAGCAGCATCGTGCGGTAACCTTCCGGTCAGATCGGCGAGCAAGGACAGCTATGTCCGTCGTTGCCCCCACCTTTAACAAGCCGATGTTGCGGTGCAAGTCTCATCGCACCTAGACCGTTGGGTAGGGCACCAGGCGACCGGCAAGGCTGTCATCACCAGCGCCAGCGTTGCGCTGCGTTCCTTGTCCCGACCACCTAGACCGGGTCGTTGTCGGTCGTCGGTTGCTCCGCGGCGGGAGCCTGTGACCATGCCGCATTGCACAATTTTGCGACCTTGCCCACAATGCACGCATGGTCCGCAGCTCACTCGCCGTCCTGGTCATCGACGAAAACCGTATCCGCGCCGCGATCATCGAGGCAGGTTTGCGCGAGGCCGGCCATGAGCGGGTCACCGTCATCCACGACGTGACCGGCATTGCGCGGCGGATCGCCGAGATCGAGCCGGACGTCATCGTCATCGACCTGGAAAACCCGAACCGCGACATGCTGGAAAACATGTTCCAGCTGTCGCGTGCGGTGAAGCGGCCGATCGCCATGTTCGTCGACCGATCGGACCAGGCATCGATCGAAGCGGCGGTCGATGCCGGCGTTTCGGCCTATGTCGTCGACGGCCTCAGGCAAGAGCGCGTCAAGCCGATTCTGGACATGGCGGTCAGCCGCTTCAACGCTTTCTCGCGCATGGCGCGCGAGCTGGAAGAGGTTCGAGGCGAGCTTGAGAGCCGCAAGGTGATCGACCGTGCCAAGGGCATCCTGATGAAGTCGCGCGGCCTGACCGAAGAGGCCGCCTACACGCTGCTGCGCAAGACGGCGATGAACCAGAACCGCAAGATCGGCGACATTGCCCAGAGCCTGGTGACTGCCGCCGGGCTGCTCGGGCCGTCGGAGGACGAATGAGCATGAGCGCCGAGCACCAGATCACCGCCGGCTTCATGCCGCTCTTCGACAGTGCCGTGCTGGTTGCGGCGGGTGAGCTTGGATTTGCCGCGCGCGAGGGCATCGATCTCACACTGCACCGCGAGACCTCCTGGGCCAACATCCGCGACCGCATCGCCATCGGCCATTTCCACCTGGCGCACATGCTGGGGCCGATGCCGCTCGCCTGCAATCTCGGGCTGACGCCGCTTGCTTCCGAGACCATCGTGCCGTTTTCGCTCGGGCTTGGCGGCAATTGCGTCACCATCTCCAACGCCGTCTGGGAAGGCATGGCGGCACACGGCGCCATACCCGATCTCGAGCCCGCGCGCGCGGGCGCAGCCCTTCGTGCCTTCATTCGCGAGCGCGCCGGGGCTGGCGGCGATCCGCTGCGCTTTGCCGTGGTGCACCCGCATTCGGGGCATAATTACGAACTGCGCTACTGGCTTGCCGGATGCGGCATCGATCCGGAGCGCGAGATCGAGATCGTCATCGTGCCGCCGCCCTTCATGGCCGATGCGCTGGCCGCTGGGCGGATCGACGGCTACTGCGTCGGCGAGCCCTGGAACAGCGCCTCGGTCGCTGCCGGCACCGGCCATATCGTCACCGTCAAGGCGCTGCTGTGGCGCAACAGTCCGGAGAAGGTGATCGGCGTGCGCAAGGCCTGGTCGCAGGAGAACCCGGTCGCGCTGGCAGCATTGCTGCGCGCGCTGCATCATTCGGCGCGCTGGTGCCAGGATCGGGGCAACCACGCCGAACTGGCTGGTGTGATGGCTCAAGCTGGCTTCCTCGGCCTGCCACCAGCTGTCCAGATGCCGATCCTGACCGGCCATCTTGAACTGGGCGGCGGCGCCGAACTGGATGTCGACGACTTCTTCCTGCCCTTCGACAAGGCGGCGAACTTTCCGTGGAAGAGCCATGCGCTGTGGTTCTATACGCAGATGGTGCGCTGGGGGCATGTCGAGCACACGCCGGAAAACCTTGTTATCGCCCGTGACTGCTACCGTCCCGACCTCTACCGCTCGGCGCTAAAGCCGCTTGGCGTTGCACTTCCCGGCGCCAATGCGAAGGTCGAGGGCGCGCTTAAGGTCGCCACGGCTGTCGGTGCGACCGGGGCAGGCCTGGTGCTTGGGCCGGACGGCTTCTTCGACGGTCAGACCTTCGACCCCGACGAGATCGACGGCTACATAGGGCGCCAGAAAGCGGCTCGCGCGGAAGCCTGATCATTCTCGCGCCATTCTTGTGCATTGCACAAAAAATGTGCGTGCGATTGCTGTAGTGAACAATCTTTGATCTGCTTGCGATGTCGCCTCGCGTGCCGGCATCTGGCGCGTAATGTTGATTTCATTTAGGTTTTTCGTTTCACCCAAAACTGGCACGGTTCCTGCTTTGAATTAGTCAGGCCCTTCGCGGGTCACGGAACAGGCGTCCAATGGCGGGCGCCACAGGCAAAGCTGCCGCTCAGGTCAACGACGCGATCCCGGATGTACGGACGCGCGAGGCCTGGACGGCGGCTTTTTTGTTTTGGGCCACTCGACGAAGCCCTCGCGTTCAACCGGAGATCACGATGAAAGAAAAAATAGGGAAATGGATCGGGACGGGAACATCGCTCAAGGATGTGACGCGCCGCGATTTTCTTGTCAGCAGCGCCATGACGGCCGGCCTGTTCGTGGCGGCCCGCAAGCTCTTCCCCTCGGGCGCCTATGCCGCCACGACCGCTCCCGAGATCACCGGCGCCAAGCTCGGCTTCATCGCGCTGACCGACGCGGCGCCGCTGATGATCGCCAAGGAGAAGGGGCTGTTCGTCAAGTTCGGCATGCCCGACGTCGAGGTGCTCAAGCAGGCCTCCTGGGGCGCGACGCGCGACAATCTGATGCTCGGCGGCGCAGCCAACGGCATCGACGGCGCTCACATCCTGACGCCGCTGCCCTATCTCATGCACACCGGCAAGGTGACGCAGAACAACCAGCCGATGCCGATGGCTATCGTGGCGCGGCTCAACTACGACTGCCAGGGTATTTCGGTTGCGCAGGAATACGCCGGCACCGGTGTCGGCCTCGACGCCTCCAAGCTGAAGGACGCCTTCGCCGCCAAGAAGGCGGCCGGCAAGGAAATCAAGGCCGCCATGACGTTCCCGGGCGGCACGCATGATTTGTGGCTGCGCTATTGGCTGGCCGCCGGCGGCATCGATCCCGACAAGGACGTCTCGACCATCGTCGTGCCGCCGCCGCAGATGGTCGCCAACATGAAAGTCGGCAACATGGACGTGTTCTGCGTTGGCGAACCGTGGAACGAACAGCTCGTCCACCAAGGCGTTGGTTTCACCGCCGCTACCACCGGCGAACTGTGGAAGGGTCATCCCGAAAAGGCGCTCGGCCTGCGCGCCGAATTCATCGACAAATACCCGAACGCCACCAAGGCGATCGTGATGGCCGTCATGGAGGCCCAGCAATGGTGTGAGGCCACGGAGAACAAGGACGAGATGGCCGCCATCATCGGCAAGCGGCAATGGATGAACGTGCCTGTCGCCGACATTATCGGCCGCCTCAAGGGCGACATCAACTACGGCAATGGCCGCGTGGCCACCGGCACTGACCTCTACATGAAATTCTGGAAGGGTGGCGTCTCCTATCCCTACAAGAGCCACGACAGCTGGTTCCTCGCCGAAAACATCCGTTGGGGAAAATTCGCGCCGACCACCGACATCAAGACGCTGGTCGATCAGGTCAATCGCGAGGATATCTGGCGCGAGGCGGCGAAGGATCTCGGCGTTGCCGCAGCCGATATTCCGGCCTCGTCGTCGCGCGGCGTCGAGACCTTCTTCGACGGCAAGATTTTCGACCCGGCCAACCCGTCGGCCTATCTCGACAGCCTGAAGATCAAGGCATCGGCTTGACCAGCGCAAACGGCGCGTTCCGCCGTTTGTCGCCCCAGCGCAACGGCGCTTCGCCGTTGTCGACCGCATCGACCCCGGAGTTATTGTCAGACATGTCCATCCAAGCCATTGAGGAAACCACGGTGAAGGCGTTCCCCGCGAAGCCTGCCGCGGTCATCGCTTTCACCGCCAGGGCGCGGCGCCGCTTCGACCCGATCGCGATCGCCGGCAGGCTGGCCACCGCCCTGGTGCCGCCGGTCATCGTTATCGCCTTCATGCTGGTCGTGTGGCAGATCGCCTGCTCGTCGCCGACCGCCAGCCTGCCGCCGCCCAGCCAGGTGTGGAACGAGGCCTATGACCTGATCGCGCATCCGTTCTTCAACAACGGCCCGCAGGATATCGGCCTTGCGTGGCGGGTGCTGATCTCTCTGCAGCGCGTCGCCATCGGCTTCGGCCTGGCGGCGATCGTCGGCGTCGCGCTCGGCGCCCTGGTCGGCCAGTCGATCTGGGCCATGCGTGGCCTCGATCCAGTGTTCCAGATACTGCGCACCGTGCCGCCGCTGGCCTGGTTGCCGCTGTCGCTGGCTGCTTTCCGCGATTCCAGCCCGTCGGCGCTGTTCGTTATCTTCATCACCTCGATCTGGCCGATCATCATCAACACCGCCGTCGGCGTGCGAAACATTCCGGAAGACTACCGCAACGTCTCGCGCATCCTGCGGCTCAACCAGTTCGAATTTTTCGTCAAGATCATGGTTCCGGCAGCTGCACCTTACATCTTCACCGGCCTCAGAATCGGCATCGGCCTGTCCTGGCTCGCCATCGTCGCCGCCGAAATGCTGACCGGCGGCGTCGGCATCGGCTTCTTCATCTGGGACGCCTGGAACTCGTCGCGGCTGCCCGACATCATCGTCGCGCTCGCCTATATCGGCGTCACCGGCTTCTGCCTCGACCGCCTGGTCGCTGCGGTCGGCGCTTTCGTCACCCGCGGCACAACGGCAAAGTGAGGAGAGGGCGATGACGGCCTATCTGAAGCTCGACCATATCGACAAATCCTTTGCCCGCGGCAGTCAGGTCAGCGAGGTGCTCAAGGACATCAGGCTGACCATCGACAAGGGCGAATTCGTCTCCATCATCGGCCATTCCGGCTGTGGCAAGTCGACCTTGCTCAATCTGATCGCCGGGCTGACCAAGGTTTCCGCCGGCGCCGTGCTGCTTGAAAACAAGGAGGTCGACAGCCCCGGACCCGAGCGCGCCGTGGTGTTCCAGAACCACAGCCTGCTGCCATGGCTCACCGTCTACGAAAACATCAGCCTGGCGGTGTCGAAAGTCTTTGGCCGTTCCAAGAGCAGGACCGAGCGACATGACTGGATCATGCGCAATCTCGATCTCGTGCAGATGGCCCATGCCAAGGACAAGCGGCCGGCCGAAATATCGGGCGGCATGAAGCAGCGCGTCGGCATTGCCCGGGCGCTTGCCATGGAGCCGAAGATCCTTTTGCTCGACGAGCCGTTCGGGGCACTCGACGCGCTGACGCGCGCCCATCTGCAGGATGCGGTTATGGACATCCATTCCAGGCTCGGCTCGACGACGATCATGATCACCCACGATGTCGACGAGGCGGTGCTGTTGTCCGACCGCATCGTCATGATGACCAACGGTCCGGCGGCGACAATCGGCGAGGTGCTTGCGGTGCCGCTGCTGCGGCCGCGTCGACGCGTCGAACTCTCTTCCGACCGCACCTTCCTGCGCTGCCGCGAAGCGGTGCTGAAGTTCCTCTATGAACGCCACCGCTTCGTCGAAGCCGCGGAGTAACGCCATGACCGAAAAACTCGTCATCATCGGCAACGGCATGGCCCCCGGGCGCATGCTGGAGCATCTGCTCGAACAGGCGCCGGGCCGCTACACCGTGACCATTTTCAACGCCGAGCCGCGGGTGAACTACGACCGCATCATGCTGTCGCCGGTTCTCTCCGGCGAAAAGGCCTATGAGGAAATCATCATCCACGGCGACGGCTGGTACATCGCCAACAACATCACCCTCTACAAAGGTCACAAGATCGTCGCCATCGACCGGGCGGCCAAGACAGTCACCTCCGATCACGGCGTCACCGAGCCTTACGACAAGCTCGTCATCGCCACCGGATCGGTGCCCTTTATCATTCCGGTGCCCGGCCATGATCTGCCGGGGGTGCTGACCTATCGCGACCTCGACGATGTTCAGGCCATGATGCTTGCCGCCCAGTCGCGCGCCAAGGCCGTGGTCATCGGCGGCGGCCTGCTCGGGCTGGAGGCGGCAGCAGGTTTGAACGCCCAAGGCATGGACGTCACCGTGCTGCATGTCATGCCGACATTGATGGAGCGTCAGCTCGATCCAGCCGCCGGCTATCTCCTGCAGCGCGCGGTGGAACAGCGCGGCATCAAGGTCATCACCAAGGCCAACACCCAGGCGATCACCGGCAACGGCAAGGTCGGGCAGGTGGAGCTTGCCGACGGCACTATTATCCCGGCAACGCTGGTGGTGATGGCGGTCGGCATCCGGCCGAATGCGGCGCTGGCCAGGGAGGCCGGCATAGCCGTCAATCGTGGTATTGTCGTCGATGCCGGCATGCGCAGCAACGACCCCGACATCTACGCGCTCGGCGAATGCGCCGAGGTCTACGGCCAGGTCTACGGGCTGGTCGCGCCGCTCTATGAGATGGCGCGCGTTGCCGCGAACCAGTTGGCCGGCAACGAGGCAGCGGCCTTCGTCCACATGGACACGCCGACCAAGCTCAAGGTCACCGGCATCGACCTGTTCTCGCTTGGCGACTTCGCCGAAGGCGAGGACCGCCAGGAGATCGTGCTGCGCGATGCCGCCGCCGGCGTCTACAAGCGCCTTGTGCTCAAGGACGACCGCATCATCGGCACCGTGCTTTATGGCGAGACGGCGGATGGGGCCTGGTTCAACGATCTCAAGAAGAAGCAGACCGACATATCGGAGATGCGCGACACGCTCATCTTCGGCCAGTCCTACCAGGGAGGTGCCCCGCTGGACCCTATGGCGGCCGTTGCAGCCTTGCCGGATGATGCGGAAATCTGCGGCTGCAACGGCGTTTGCAAGGGAAAGATCACCGGCGCGATCACGGCCAAGGGCCTGGCTTCGCTCGACGACGTGCGCGCCCACACCAAGGCATCGGCTTCCTGCGGTTCGTGCACCGGGCTGGTCGAGAAGCTGATGGTGCTGACCATCGGCGACAAATACAACCCGGCCGCCGTGCAACCGATGTGCGGCTGCACCACGCTCGGCCATGACGAGGTGCGCCGGCTGATCATCGCCAAGAGCCTGAAGACCATTCCCGCCGTCATGCAGGAGCTGGAATGGACGACCTCCTGCGGCTGCGCAAAATGTCGGCCGGCGCTCAACTACTACCTCGTCTGCGACTGGCCGAACGATTACGCCGACGACTATCAGTCGCGCTTCATCAACGAACGCGTCCACGCCAACATCCAGAAGGACGGCACCTATTCGGTGGTGCCGCGCATGTGGGGCGGCGTCACCAACGCCGCCGAACTGCGCGCCATCGCCGACGTCGTCGACAAGTTCGAGATACCGATGGTCAAGGTCACCGGCGGCCAGCGCATCGACATGCTGGGCATCCGCAAGGAGGATCTGCCGGCGGTGTGGGCCGATCTCGGTCAGGCCGGCTTCGTCTCAGGCCATGCTTACGCCAAGGGCCTGCGCACGGTGAAGACCTGTGTCGGCTCCGACTGGTGCCGCTTCGGCACGCAGGATTCGACCGGCCTCGGCATTCGCATCGAGAAATTCATGTGGGGCTCGTGGACCCCGGCCAAGGTCAAAATGGCGGTGTCGGGCTGTCCGCGCAACTGCGCCGAGGCGACCTGCAAGGATGTCGGCGTGATCTGTGTCGACAGTGGCTACGAGATCCATTTCGCCGGCGCCGCCGGCCTCGACATCAAGGGCACCGAAGTGCTTGGCCTGGTCAAGACCGAGGACGAGGCGCTGGAGCATATCGTGGCGCTGACGCAGATGTACCGCGAGCAGGGCCGCTATCTCGAGCGCATCTACAAATGGGCCAAGCGCATCGGCATCCCCGAGATCAAGCGCCAGATCATGGACGACGGTGCCAAGCGCAAGGCCTATTACGAACGCTTCGTCTTCAGCCAGAAATTCGCCCAAGTCGACCCGTGGTCGGAACGCGTCTCCGGCAAGGACAAGCACGAGTTCCGGCCAATGGCTTCTGTCGGGTTTGCGCAGGCTGCGGAGTGATTAAAATGGACTGGATCGCAATCGGCTCGCTCTCCGACATCCCCCGCCGCGGCGCGCGCTGCGTCGACACACCCGAGGGTAAGATCGCCGTCTTCCGCACGCAGGACGATCAGGTCTATGCCATCGACGACCATTGCCCGCACAAGGGTGGGCCGCTGAGCCAAGGCATCGTCCACGGCACCGCCGTCACCTGCCCCTTGCACAATTGGGTCATTTCGCTGGAGACGGGCAAGGCGCTCGGCGCCGACGAGGGCGTGGTGCGCACCATTCCTGTGCGGATCGAGGGCGAGCACCTGTTCATTGCGCTGAAAGCGCTGGCCAGCCGCGCGGCCTGAAGCATGGAACCTGGCGAAGCGCGCGAGGTGAGGACCACCTGCCCCTATTGCGGGGTAGGTTGCGGCGTGCTGGCGAAGGTCGCCGCGGACGGTGAAGTCACTG